>NZ_JAUQTX010000281.1:0-8240 GCF_059803775.1 Azospirillum sp. UFLA03-27
GACCTGGTACGACAACGAGTGGGGCTTCTCCAACCGCATGAGCGACACCGCCGTCGCCATGGCCAACGCCAAGTAAGGACGGAGCCGCATTCCCCCCACCCCGGCCCTCCCCCGCTTTGCAGGGGAGGGAATGAAACTCCTCCCCCTGCGAAGCGGGGGGAGGTTGGGAGGGGGGCAAGCACCGTCACTCCACCGGAATCGCGTTGTGTGTCACCCCATGTTTCCGGAAAATCTCCGGCAACGTCCCGTCCTCCAGCATCGCG
The DNA here is from genome assembly GCF_059803775.1 of Azospirillum sp. UFLA03-27. NCBI lineage: Bacteria > Pseudomonadati > Pseudomonadota > Alphaproteobacteria > Rhodospirillales > Azospirillaceae > Azospirillum > Azospirillum sp. UFLA03-27. Next base: position 264 of record NZ_JAUQTX010000281.1, read on the forward strand.
GTCACCGCGTCGCCCACCGCGTAGGCGAGATCGCGGGAGTTCTCCTTCACCGCCATGCCGATGTCCCAGCTCGACGCCATCATCCCGGGGAAGGTCACTGGGGTGATCGGGAAGCCGGCGGCGCGGTCGCCCAGCGCGGCCTCCACCTGGCTCTGCGTCGCGACGACCGCAGCGACGTCGCCCTTGACCAGAGCCTCGACCGCCTCGGGAATCGTCATGTAATGGACCAGCCGCTCGCGCAGCCGTCCGCCGAAGGCCCCCAGCAGGTAGAAGTCGGGGATGCTGTCGATCTCCACCCCCACCGGCTCGTCGGGCAGGGAGGCCAGCATCGGCTGGGTCATGCGCATCGGGTTGCGGGCCAGCGCGAAGCCCTCCCGCTGGTAGGGGCCGAACAGCACGGCCTCCGGGTTGCGCAGCCCGAACTCCTTTTGATAGGGCACATGCATCATCACGTCCGCCACGCCGCCCCCGACGACCGGGCCACGCCACACCGCGTTGCGCAGATCGTCCGACACGGCCTCCCCGGCGGTCAGCTCCATGAACTCGACGCCGACGCCCAGCCGCCCGGCGATGGCGCGGGCGAGGTCCACGTCCACACCGACCAGGGCGCCGCCCTTGCGGTAGGAGAAAGGCGGGTTGTCGCGATAGACCGCGACCATCAGCCGCCCGGCGGCCACCACATCGTCCAACGGGCGCGCGCCGGCGCGCCGGGGGAGCACCCCGGCGGCCAGCGCGGCGGCGGCGAAGGACAGCAGCTGGCGCCGCGTCGGAAGCCCCGTCATTCCAAACGCTTTCATTCCTCGTGCACCGTCTCCAGCCACGAGCGGATGGCCCACAGCGCCTCCTGGCCAAGCGCCTCGCCAAAGCGTGGCATGTAGGTGACTCCGTTGCGGATCGAGCCGTTGATCACCCGCTCCTTGAACCACTCGTCGCCGATGTCGCCCTTGTCCAGAAAGCGCAGGTCCGGGGCGATGCCGCCCGACACCGCGCCCAGCCCGTGGCAGCGCGCGCAGTTCTGGTTGAAGGCGGAGGAGCCGATCTCGATCGCCCGCGGGTTGCCGCGGTAGGGGTTCGCGTCGCGCCAGTCCTCGCCCAGCTTGTCGAGGCCGGTGGTGTCCACCGCCTGGGGGGTCACGTCGCCGTGGGCGAAGGCCGCCGTGGGGACAACCGTGGAGGCGACGGCGGCCGCGCCGGTCAGGAAACCGGCCATCGCAAGCCGGAGAAGCCGTGCGTTCATAAGGGGCGTCCTCATTCAGAGAAGATGCGAAGGGAGCGTTGTCCGTTGCCCCGGAGCATAGCGGGCGGTCCGTGCCGCCAATAATTGGACTTTGGTAGCAACCGTGCGTCGAGCCCGCCGCGATCGGACCGAACCGCAGTTTTCCGACCGCGCAATCGTACCAAAGTTGCATTCCGGGACGCCGCCCGGCGGGGATACCCTGGTCTCCCGAAACCAGGCGAGTGCAAGCCCGCGATGCGTTTCAGCCTTTGGTTACCCTCCTTGATGCAGATCGCCTTGCTGGCCGGCGGGCTTTGCGCCTCGCCGGCCGCCTTTTCGCAGGAGGCGGCGCCAGCGGACAACTCCACGGTCCGCATCGCCTACCTGACGCAGGAGGTCGAGCATCCCCCCGCCCTGTCCAACCTCGACGAACCGCCCGCCGACGAAGGGTTGGCCGGCGCCCATCTCGCCGTGGCGGACAACAATTCCACGGGCCGCTTCCTCAAGCAGCGCTTCGACCTGGAGGCGGTGACCGTCCCCATCGACGGCGACCCGGCGCAGGCGTTGCGCGACCTCGCCACCGCCGGGCACCGCATCGTCGTGCTGGACCTGCCCGGCGAGGCGCCCGGCGCGCTGGCCCGCCTGCCCGAGGCGGCGAACCTGCTGCTGTTCAATGCCGGATCCACCGACGACAGCCTGCGCAACGCGCTGTGTGCGCCCAACCTGCTGCACACGGCACCCGACCGCGCCATGCTGGCCGACGCGCTGGCTCAGTATCTGGCGGTCAAGCGCTGGACGAAATGGCTGCTGATCGTCGGCACCCGGCCCGAGGACCGGCTCTACGCCGCCGCGGTGAAGCGGGCGGCCAAGCGCTTCGGCGCCGAGGTGGTCGAGGAGAAGACCTGGAGCGAGGACCACGACGCCCGCCGCACCGCCCAGGCCGAAATGCCGGTCTTCACCCAGGGCATGCGCCACGACGTGGTGATCGTCGCCGACGAGATCGGCGACTTCGGCGACTATGTGCTGTACCGCACCTGGGAGCCGCGCCCGGTCGCCGGAACGCAGGGCCTCGTCCCCACCAACTGGCACCGCGCCCACGAGGCCTGGGGGGCCGCACAGCTCCAGTCCCGCTTCAAGGCCGCCGCCCAGCGCGTCATGTCGCCCCGCGACCACGCGGTCTGGGCCGCCATCCGCGCGGTGGGCGAGGCGGCGACCCGCACCCGCTCCACCGATCCCGCGGCGCTGGCCGCCTACATCCGCGGGCCGGATTTCACGCTGGCCGCCTTCAAGGGCGTGCCGCTGTCCTTCCGCAGTTGGGACGGGCAGTTGCGCCAGCCGGTGCTTCTCGCCGCCGACCGCTCGCTGGTGTCCGTCTCGCCGCAGGACGGCTTCCTGCACCCCAGGACTGAACTCGACACGCTGGGCCACGACCAGCCCGAAACGGGCTGCCGTCGCTGACCTTCCCCAACCGCTTCCGCCGATAAGGACGCCGCCCCGATGACCACCGCCCGCTCCCTTCTCCTCGCCGCCCTGCTGGCCGGCTGCGCCGTTCCTGCATTGGCGGAGACCGTCTATGTCTCGAACGAGAAGGACAACACCCTGTCCATCATCGACGGCGCGACCCTGACGGTGACGGAGACGGTGAAGGTCGGGCGGCGCCCCCGCGGCATCACGCTGAGCGCGGACGGCAAGCATCTCTACATCTGCGCCAGCGACGACGACACGGTGCAGGTAATGGACCTCGCGACGAAGAAGATCCTGCACAACCTGCCCTCGGGCGAGGACCCGGAGCTGTTCGCCCTGCACCCCGACGGCAAGCACCTGTTCATCGCCAACGAGGAGAGCAACGTCGTCACCATCGTGGACGTGCCCAGCCGCAAGGTCGCCTATCAGGTGGATGTCGGCGTGGAGCCGGAGGGCATGGCGGTCAGCCCCGACGGCAAATGGGCGGTGAACACGTCGGAGACGACGAACATGGTCCATTGGATCGACACGGAGAAGCGCGCCGTCGTCGACAACACGCTGGTCGACGCCCGCCCGCGCTACGCCCAGTTCAGCAAGGACGGCAGCCGCCTGTGGGTGTCGGCGGAGATCGGCGGCACCCTGTCGGTGATCGACACGGCCGACCGCAAGGTGACGCAGACCATCCGCTTCAAGATCAAGGGCGTGCCCCAGGACCGCATCCAGCCCGTCGGAATCAAGCTGACCGACGACGGGCGCTACGCCTTCGTGGCGCTCGGCCCGGCCAACCACGTCGCGGTGGTGGACACCCAGACCTTCGCGGTGAAGGACTATCTGCTGGTCGGCCGCCGCGTCTGGCAGCTCGACCTGTCGCCCGACCAGAAGCGGCTCTACGCCACCAACGGCGTGTCGGGCGACGTGTCGGTGATCGACGTGGACAGCCTGAAGGTCGTCAAGTCGATCAAGGTCGGCCGCTACCCCTGGGGTGTCGCGGTGAAGGGGTAAGGGCATGGCCGACCCCGCGCTGTCCATCGAAGGTCTGAGCTACGCCTACGGACGCGGGGCCTTCGCGCTGAAGGACGTGTCGCTGGCGGTCGGGGCGGGGTCCTTCACCGCACTCCTCGGCCCCAACGGGGCGGGCAAGACGACGCTGTTCGCGCTGGTCACCCGCCTGTTCGAATCGCCGGGCGGCACCATCCGCATCGGCGGCATCGACCTGCGGCGGGAGCCGGCCCGGGCGCTGGCCCGCATGGGGGTCGTGTTCCAGCAGCCGACGCTCGACCTCGACCTGACGGTGCGGCAGAACCTGCTCTACTTCGCGGCCCTGCACGGCATTCCCCGCCGCACCGCCGAGGCGCGGGCGCAGGAGTCGCTGGAGCGGCTGGGCATGGCGGAGCGCATCGGCGAGACGGTGCGGGCGCTGAACGGCGGCCACCGCCGCCGGGTGGAGCTGGCCCGCGCCCTGCTGCACGAGCCCGCCCTTCTGGTGCTGGACGAGCCGACCGTCGGGCTGGACGTCCCGGCGCGGCGCGCCATCGTCGAGCATGTCCACGCGCTGTGCCGGGAGCGCGGCATCGCCGTGCTCTGGGCCACCCACCTGATCGACGAGATCGGCGAGGGCGACCGCGTGGTGGTGATCCACCGCGGCCGGGTCCGGGCCGCCGGGCCGGTGGCGGAGGTGAACCGCGCGACCGGGGCGGACTCGCTGACCGAGAGCTTCACCCGGCTGACCGCGAAGGAGGCGGCGTGACGGCCACCACTCACCATGCCGCTGCCCATTACGCGCGCGCTCTCGGCGGGATCGTCGGGCGCGAGGTGCTGCGCTTCGTCCAACAGCGGGAGCGCTTCCTGTCGGCCCTGGTCCGCCCGCTGCTCTGGCTGTTCGTCTTCGCGGCGGGCTTCCGCGCGGCGCTGGGCATCGCCATCACCCCGCCCTACGAGACCTACATCCCCTACGAGGTCTACATCGTCCCCGGCCTCGCCGGGATGGTGCAGCTGTTCAACGGGATGCAAAGCTCGCTGTCGATGGTCTACGACCGCGAGATGGGCAGCATGCGGATGCTGCTGGTCAGCCCCCTGCCCCGCTGGTTCCTGCTGACGGCGAAGCTGCTGGCCGGGACGGCGGTGTCGATCCTCCAGGTCTACGCCTTCCTCGCCGTCGCCTGGGTCTACGGGGTGCAGGCGCCGCCGCTCGGCTACCTCACGGTGCTGCCGGCGCTGGTGGTCAGCGGGCTGATGCTGGGGGCGCTGGGGATGCTGCTGTCCTCGACCATCCGGCAGCTGGAGAATTTCGCGGGCGTGATGAACTTCGTCATCTTCCCGACCTTCTTCCTGTCCACCGCGCTCTATCCGCTCTGGAAGATGCAGGAGGCGGGGGAGCTTCTGTATTTTCTGTGCACCGTCAACCCATTCAGCCAGGCGGTCGAGCTGATCCGCTTCGCGCTGTATCTGGACGTGAACCTGCCGGCGCTGGGCTGGACGGTGCTGGCGTTGGCGGTGTTCCTGGGCGGGGCAGTCTACGGCTACAATCCGGCGCGAGGCTTCCTCGCGCGGAAGGCGGGTGGGGAGTAGGTGGGGGCCCGTCGCCACCACTTTCCACGAAGGCTACCCCAGCAACCCCGTCATCACCGCCCGAAGCTGCGCCGGCCGCACCGGCTTGTTCAGCACATGGCAGCCCTTGGCCTGCGCCTCCTCCACCACCTCCGCGGTGCGGTTGGCGGTGATGAGGACCGACGGCAGATCGGCCCCGCAGCGCTCGCGCACCCGCGCGATCTCGGTGAAGCCGATCACTCCATCGTCCAGGTGGTAGTCGGCGAACAGCACGTCCGGAGCCACCGCCCCCAGCCCGGCCAACGCCTCGTCGCCCGATGCCGCGGTGGCGACGCTGCACCCCCAGCCCTCCAGCAACGCGCGCATGCCGGCGAGCACCGCCGGCTCGTTGTCGATCACCAGCACCCGCGTGCCGGCCAGCCGGTTCGAGGCGGTCTGCACCGGCGCCTCCAGCGCGCGCACCGGGCGGGCGTAGCGCCCGAAGGGCACCGTCACCGCGAAGACCGATCCCCGCCCCGGCTGCGACCGCACGGTGATGGGATGGTCGAGCATCCGCGCCACCCGCTCCACGATGGCGAGGCCGAGGCCCATGCCGCGCACCCGCTCGTTGGCGCAGGGCGTGTCGAGGCGGCGGAATTCCTGGAAGATCTCGCCCAGCTTGTCGGCGGGCACGCCGGGGCCGGTGTCCCACACCTCGATCCGCAAGCCCTCGCGCGTCCGTCGGCAACCGACCAGCACGCGCCCGGACCCGCCCCGCGCCGCCCTCTTCGCCTGGGTGTAGCGCAGGGCGTTGGACAGGAAGTTCTGCAAAATCCGGCGCAGCAGACGGATGTCGCTGCGCACCACGGCGTGGCTGGGAACGACGCAGAGGTCCAGCCCGCGCTCCTTCGCCACCGCCGCGTATTCGGTGGCCAGCGCGCCGAACAGGCTCTTGATCGGGAAATCGGCGATCTCCGGCCGCACCGCCCCGGCGTCCAGCTTGGAAATGTCCAGCAACGCCGACAGGAGGTCCTCGACCGAGGCCAGGGCGACGTCGATGTTGTCGACCAGCCCGCGGTTGGGCTCCGGCTGCTCCAGGTCGCCCAGCGCCGAGACGAACAGCCGCGCGGCGTTCAGCGGTTGCAGCAGGTCGTGGCTGGCCGCCGCCAGGAAGCGCGTCTTGGAAAGGTTGGCCTGCTCCGCCTCCGCCTTGGCCAGCCGCAGCGCCTCCTCCGCGGCGATGCGCTCGGCGATCTCCTGCTGGAGCTGGCCGTTGAGCCGGGTCAACTCGGCGGTGCGCTCGACGACGCGACGCTCAAGGCTGTCCTTGGCGTCGGCCAGGGCCTCCGCCGCCACGCGCCGCTCGGTGATGTCGTGGATCAGGCCGAAATAGCCCAGCACCTCCGGCTTGCCGCCGCCGCGCCGCTCGCCGAAATGCGGGATGTAGGTGGCGACGGCGTAGCGCGGCGACCCGTTCTCGCCGGGCAGTTCCAGGTCGAAGGTGACCTCCTCGCCGGCCAGCGCCCGCAGCACGTAGGAGCGCCGCACCTCGTAATAGAGGTCGCCCAGCGCCGCCCACATGGGCTGGCCCTCGATCTCCTCGCGCTTGCGGTTGAACCAGCCCTCGTAGGCCTTGTTGACGAAGCGGAAGCGCTGCTCGGCGTCGACGTAGGCGATCAGCGCCGGCACCGCGTCGGTGACCAGCCGGATGCGCTCCTCGCTGTCGCGCAGCGCCTGCTCGGCCCGCTTGCGCTCGGTGATGTCGGTGAAGGTGAGGACGAAGCCACCGCCCGGCATGGGGTTGCGGCTGATCTCCAGGACCGTGCCGTCCAGCCAGGGCTGCTCGACGAGGCAGCTCGGCATCATCAACGCCTTCAGCGACAGGCCATGGTCGCCGAGTGCGGCGTGGTGCAGCACGAAGTCGGCGAAGCCCGCCCCGCGCTCCGCCACGTTGGCGGGCAGGCGCAGCAGGCCGGTGAAGCGCTCGTTCCAGGCGACCAGCCGCTGGTCGCGGTCGTACACCCCGACCCCCTGGGCGATGTTATCCAGCGTCGCCTGGAGCAGCGCCGACTTCTCGGCCAGCTCGCGTTCGCGGCGGCGGGTCTCATGCTCCTTGATGTCGGTGATGTCGGTGTAGACGCCGACCACCCCGCCGTCGCGGGTGCGCCGCTCGTTCACCTGGACCCAGCGCCCGTCGGCCAGCCGGTAGACGTAGGGACCCTTCAGAGCCCGGTGCTGGGCCAGCCGTTCCGACAGCCAGCGGTCGGGCCGCGGGTAGGCGTCGGCGATGGTGCGCGAGGAGGCCGCCAGCTCGGCGATCTCCTGGAAGCGGATGCCCGGCAGGATGCGGTCACGGATTTCCGGCCACAGGGCGAGATACTTGCTGTTGCACAGCACCAGCCGATCGTCGCTGTCGAAGATGGCGAAGCCTTCATTGACGGACTCGATGGCCTCCGACAGCCGGCCGCGCATGGTGTCGGCCAATTCCTTGGCGCGGGCCAGCGCGCGGTGGCTGTCCTCCAACTCGCGCAGGGCGCGTTCCAACTCCAACGTGCGCTCGCGCACCTTCTGCTCCAGGACGATGGCGGTCTGGAACAGGGAGAAGGCGCCCCCCTGCACGTCCATCGACCGCTCCACCCGGTCCATCAGCACCTGGTTGATGCGGCGGAGCTTGGCGTTCTCGCGCTCCAGCGCCTCCAGCCGGCCGCGCTCATCCGGTGAGGCCGGCGGAACGGCGGACGGCTGTCTCTTATACACATCTGACGCTGCCG
>NZ_JAUQTX010000282.1:0-8126 GCF_059803775.1 Azospirillum sp. UFLA03-27
GCGTATAATCGTCGGCAGCGTCAGATGTGTATAAGAGACAGGGCGGAGGTCGAGCGCGCCTGCGCGCTGGCCTGGGCCGCCTTCGACGCCTTCCGCGAGACCGGGCTGGAGGCGCGGGCCGCCTTCCTGGAGACCATCGCCGCGAACCTCCTCGACCTCGGCGACGCGCTGATCGTCCGCGCCATGGCCGAGAGCGGCCTGCCGCGCCCGCGGCTGGAGGGGGAGCGGGGCCGCACGGTCGGCCAGCTCCGTCTGTTCGCCCAGACGGTGCGCGAGGGCGGCTGGCTGGAGGCCCGCATCGACCCGGCCCAGCCGGAGCGCCAGCCGCTGCCGCGCCCCGACGTCCGGCAGCGCCACATCCCGCTCGGTCCGGTCGCGGTGTTCGGCGCGTCGAATTTTCCGCTGGCCTTCTCGGTCGTCGGCGGCGACACCGCGTCGGCGCTCGCCGCCGGCTGCCCGGTGGTGGTCAAGGGCCACTCCGCCCATCCCGGCACGTCGGAGCTGGTCGGCCGGGCCATCCGGGCGGCGGTGGTCTCCTGCGGTCTGCCCGAGGGCGTCTTCTCGCTGCTGTTCGGCGTCGGCAATCCCATCGGAACGGCGCTCGTCACCGACCCGCGGATCAAGGCGGTGGGCTTCACCGGTTCGCGCGGCGGCGGCCTCGCTTTGATGGAAGCGGCGGCCCGCCGGCCCGAACCGATCCCGGTCTATGCGGAGATGAGCAGCATCAACCCGGTTTTTCTGATGCCGGCGGCTCTGGGGGCGCGGGCCGAGGCGCTGGGCAAGGGCTTCGTGGCCTCGCTGACCATGGGCGCCGGCCAATTCTGCACCAACCCCGGCATCCTGCTGGGCGTCGACGGGCCGGACCTCGACCGCTTCGTGGCCACTGCGGTGGACGCGCTGGGCGGCAGCGCTGCCTTGACCATGCTGACCCCAGGTATCCACGCCGCCTATGATTCGGGGGTGGCGCGGCTCTCCGGCAGCGCCGCCGTGGCGACGCTCGCCCGCGGGCTGGCCTGTTCCGGCCCCAACCAGGCGCAAGCCGCCCTGTTCGGCACGACGGCCGACGCCTTCCTCGCCGACCCGGCCCTGCAGGACGAGGTGTTCGGGGCGGCGTCCCTGCTGATTCGCTGCCCGGACGCGGCAACGATGCGGACCGTCGCCGAGCGGCTGGAGGGCCAGCTCACCGCGACCGTGCAGATGGACGCGGCGGACGGCGACGCCGTGGCCGCGCTGCTGCCGACGCTGGAGCGCAAGGCGGGACGCATCCTGGCCAACGGCTGGCCGACCGGGGTGGAGGTCTGCCACGCCATGGTGCATGGCGGCCCCTTCCCGGCGACCTCCGACAGCCGGACCACCTCGGTCGGAACGCTGGCGATCCGGCGCTTCCTGCGCCCCGTCTGCTACCAGGACATCCCCGCCGCCCTGCTGCCGGAGGCGCTGCGCGACGGCAACCCGCTCGGCCTGTGGCGGCGGATCGACGGCGTGCCGGGACAGAGGTGAGGGAAGGACCGGCATCGCTTTGCCCGCATCGGGCGATCATGTCGGTTTCGGTATCGCTTCGGTCGAGAATCATATTGGACAGATATGGTTTTCGACGCCTAATGTTGGCGCAACGAACAAATGCGAGCGGGCACAGGCGGGTCGCCGGGGTTGCCCGGATCGATGACAAGACACCCAGGGGAGTGAAACGGTATGTCCAGGACATGGCTGATCTCCGCCGCTGCCGCCGCGGCCTTGTTGATCGGGCTCGGCGGTGTGCAGGCCGCCGACAAGAAGCTGGTGGTCGGCTTCTCGCAGATCGGCTCGGAATCGGGCTGGCGCGCCGCCGAGACCAAGACCGCCAAGACGGAGGCCGAGAAGCGCGGGATCGACCTGAAGATCTCCGACGCCCAGCAGAAGCAGGAGAACCAGATCAAGGCCGTGCGCTCCTTCGTTGCCCAGGGCGTGGACGCCATCTTCATCGCGCCGGTGGTGGCGACCGGCTGGGATTCGGTGCTGAAGGAGGCCAAGGAGGCGAAGATCCCGGTCGTCCTGCTCGACCGCCAGATCGTGACCAGGGACCCCGGCCTCTACATGACCGCCGTCACCTCCGACACGGTGCTGGAAGGCCGGGTCGCCGGCGAGTGGCTGGCCAAACAGACCGGCGGCACCTGCAACGTGGTCGAACTCCAGGGCACCGTCGGCTCCTCCCCCGCCATCAACCGCAAGAAGGGCTTCGACGAGGTCGTTGCCAAGAACCCCGGCATGAAGATCGTCCGCACCCAGTCCGGCGACTTCACCCGCGCCAAGGGCAAGGAGGTGATGGAGAGCTTCATCAAGGCGGAGAACGGCGGCAAGGGCATCTGCGCGGTCTACGCCCACAACGACGACATGGCGGTCGGCGCCATCCAGGCGATCAAGGAGGCCGGGCTGAAGCCGGGCAAGGACATCCTGGTGGTGTCCATCGACGGCGTGCCCGACATCTTCAAGGCGATGGCCGAGGGCGAGGCCAACGCGACCGTCGAGCTGACGCCGAACATGGCCGGCCCGGCCTTCGACGCGCTGGTTGCTTTCAAGAAGGACGGCAAGGCGCCGCCGAAATGGATCCAGACGGAATCGGCGCTGTTCACCCCTGACACCGCCAAGGCGGAGTACGAACGCCGCAAGGACGCCTACTGACCCGGCGTCCCGACGCATCGCCGGCGAGGCCCCCCGCATGACGGACCCCACCCCCACCGCGTCCCCGCCGCTGCTGGCGGTGCGCGGCCTGTCCAAGGCCTTTCTGGGCGTCCAGGCGCTGGACGGCGTGGATTTCACCGTGCGCCACGGCGAGATCCACGCTCTGCTCGGCGAGAATGGCGCCGGCAAGTCGACGCTGATCAAGACGCTGACCGGCGTCTACCAGCGCGACGCCGGCACCGTGACGCTGGAGGGGCGGGCCATCGCTCCCCGCGGCGTGGAGGAGGCGCAGCGCCTGCACATCGGCACCGTCTATCAGGAGGTGAACCTGCTGCCGAACCTGTCGGTGGCGGAGAACCTGTTCCTCGGCCGGCAGCCCATGCGTTTCGGTCTGGTCGACCGCGGCGCCATGCGGCGGCGGGCGCGGGCGGTGCTGATCCCCTACGGCCTGACCCTCGACGTGACGGCGCCGCTCGGCCGCTTCTCGGTGGCGACGCAGCAGATCGTCGCCATCGCCCGTGCGGTGGACATGTCGGCCAAGGTTCTGATCCTCGACGAGCCGACCGCCAGCCTCGACGCGCAGGAGGTGGCGGTTCTCTTCAAGGTGATGCGGACCCTGCGGTCGCGCGGCATCGGCATCGTCTTCGTCACCCATTTCCTCGATCAGGTCTACGCGCTGTGCGACCGCATCACCGTGCTGCGCAACGGCCGTCTGGTGGGGGAGCGGCGCACAGCGGAGCTGCCGCGCCTCGACCTCGTCGCCATGATGCTGGGGCGGGAGCTGGAGGCGGCGGCCCACCGCATCGCCCCGCCGTTCGATGACGCGGAGGAGGACGCCCGGCCGCCGCTGGTCCGCTTCCGCGGCTACGGCAAGGCGCGCAGCGTCGAGCCCTTCGACCTCGACATCCGCCCCGGCGAGGTGGTGGGGCTCGCCGGGCTGCTCGGCTCCGGCCGGACGGAGACGGCGCGGCTGGTCTTCGGCATGGACCGCGCCGACCGCGGCGAGGCGGCGGTGGACGGCCAAGCGGTGCGGCTGCGCGGGCCGCGCGACGCCATCCGGCTCGGCTTCGGCTTCTGCCCGGAGGACCGCAAGAAGGAAGGCATCGTCGGCGCGCTGTCGGTGCGCGAGAACATCATCCTGGCACTCCAGGCCCGCCAGGGCTGGCTGCGGCCGATCCCGCGCCGCCGCCAGGAGGAGATCGCCGACCACTTCATCCGCCTGCTCGACATCCGCACGCCGCACGCGGAGCAGCCGATCCAGCTGCTGTCCGGCGGCAACCAGCAGAAGGCGCTGCTGGCCCGCTGGCTGGCGACCGAGCCGCGCCTGCTGATCCTCGACGAGCCGACGCGCGGCATTGACGTCGGTGCCCACGCCGAGATCATCCGCCTGATCGAGCGGCTGTGCGCCGACGGCATGGCCCTGCTGGTCGTCTCGTCGGAGCTGGAGGAGATCGTCGCCTACAGCCGCCGCGTGGTCGTGCTGCGCGACCGCCGCCATGTGGCGGAGCTGAGGGGAGGGGAGGTCGCCGTGGACCGCATCGTCGCCGCCATCGCGTCGGAACCCGTTCCCGAGGAGGCGCGCCCATGACGCGGCCGGTCCCCGGCCCGTCGCGCAACCTGCCGCAATACGGCGCGCTGGCCGCCGTGCTGCTGGCCAACTGGCTGCTCTTCCCCGACTTCTTTTCCATCCGCCTGCAGGACGGCCGGCTGTTCGGCAGTCTGGTCGACGTGCTGAACCGCGGCGCCCCGGTGGCGCTGCTCGCCATCGGCATGACCATGGTCATCGCCACCCGCGGCGTCGACCTGTCGGTGGGCGCGGTGATGGCGATTTCCGGCGCGGTCGCCGCCACCCTGACCCAGGCGGGCTGGGGCTTGGCTCCGGTTCTGGCGGCATCGCTGGGGGCCGGGCTGCTCTGCGGCCTGTGGAACGGGCTTCTGGTGGCGGTCCTGCGCATCCAGCCGATCGTCGCCACCCTGATCCTGATGGTCGCCGGCCGCGGCATCGCCCAGCTGGTCACCGAGGGGCAGATCGTCACCTTCACCAGCCCCGGCCTCGCCTTCATCGGCAGCGGGTCGTTCCTGACCGTGCCGATGCCGGTGGTCATCACCGCCGTCCTGCTGGGGGTGACCGCACTGCTGGTCCGGATGACCGCGCTGGGGCTGATGATCGAGGCGGTCGGCGTCAACCGACTGTCCAGCGCCGGGGCGGGCGTCAACACGCCGGTCGTGCTGATCGCCGTCTATGTCTGGTGCGGCCTGTGCGCCGCCGTCGCCGGCCTGGTGGTCGCCGCCGACATCCGCGGCGCCGACGCCAACAACGCCGGCCTGTGGCTGGAGCTGGACGCCATCCTGGCGGTGGTGGTCGGCGGCACCTCGCTGCTCGGCGGCCGGTTTGGGCTGCTGCTGTCCGTGGTCGGGGCGCTGACCATCCAGGCGATGAACACCGGCATCCTGCTGAGCGGCTTCAAGCCGGAGTTCAACCTGATCGTCAAAGCAGGCGTCCTGATGGTGGTCCTGCTGCTGCAGTCACCGACCCTGACGCTGTTCCTGCCGCGCCCCGCCGGCCCCCGGCCGGTCCGGGCACCGACCCCGCCACGGGCCAAGCCCGAGAGCCAAAGCCCGAGCGCGGGAGCGTGACGCCATGATCCACCGCTTCCTTCCCCTGCTGGTCACCACCGCCGTCCTGGTGGTCGGCTTCCTGCTCTGCGCCGCGCAATTCCCCAACTTCGCCTCGCTGCGGGTCGTCGGCAACCTGCTGACCGACAACGCCTTTCTCGGCATCACCGCGGTCGGCATGACCTTCGTGATCCTGTCGGGCGGCATCGACCTGTCGGTGGGGGCGGTGATCGGCTTCACCACCGTGCTGCTGGCGGTGCTGATCGAGCAGGGCGGCTGGCACCCCTTGTCCGCCTTCGCCGTGGCGCTGGCGGTGGCCGGCGGCTTCGGGGCGGCGATGGGCGCCGTGATCCACGTCTTCCAGATGCCGCCCTTCATCGTCACGCTCGCCGGCATGTTCGTCGCCCGCGGCCTCGGCTTCGTGCTGAGCACCGATTCAATTCCGATCAACCACCCGCTCTACGCCGAGCTGGGCGAACTCGCGCTGCGCTTCGACGGCGGGGGCAAGCTGACCCTGCCGGCGCTGCTGATGCTGGGCGTGGTGGCGGCTGCGGTGGTGTGCGCCCATTGGACACGCTTCGGCGCCAACCTCTACGCGCTTGGCGGCAACCGGCAGTCGGCGGAGCTGATGGGCGTGCCGGTCGGCCGCACCACGGTGGCGGTCTACGCCCTGTCGGGGCTGCTGGCCGGGCTGGCGGGGATCGTCTTCTCGCTCTACACCGGGGCCGGCTATTCGCTGGCGGCGACGGGGGTGGAGCTGGACACCATCACCGCGGTGGTGATCGGCGGCACCCAGCTGACCGGCGGCTACGGCTACGTGATCGGCACGTTCATCGGCGTGCTGATCCAGGGCCTGATCCAGACCTACATCACCTTCGACGGCAGCCTGAGCAGCTGGTGGACCAAGATCGCCATCGGCGTCCTGTTGTTCGTCTTCATCCTGCTGCAGAAGGGCCTGCTGGCGGTCTGGACCGGCCGCGGCGGCGCCCCGGCGGAGGCGTGATCCCGTCTACTTGGCGGGCGCGGTCGCCAGGGTGACCCTGTTCATGAAGTTCTCCGCCTGCCCCTTGACGACCAGCGGGAAGGCGTCGGCGACGGCGTCGATCAGCGGGTCGAGCCAGCTCTGCTCGGCCTTGGCGAAGTCGTGGAGCACATAGCCGCTGACCCGGTCCTTGTCGCCCGGATGGCCGATGCCCAGGCGGATGCGCCAGTATTCCTTGCCGAGATGCGCGTCGATGGAGCGCAGGCCGTTGTGCCCGCCATGCCCGCCGCCCTTCTTCACCCGGAGCTTGCCGGGCGGCAGGTCCAGCTCGTCATGGATGACGACGACGTCCTCGGGCTTCATCTTGAAGAACTGCACGGCCGCGGTGACCGACTGGCCGGACAGGTTCATGAAGGTCAGCGGCTCCAGGGCGATCACCTTCTCGCCGCCGATCGTGCCCTCGGCGGTCTGGCCCTGGAAGCGCTTGCGCCAGGGGCCGAAGCCGTGACGGCGGGCGATCTCCTCCACCGCCATGAAGCCGATGTTGTGCCGGTTGCGCGCGTATTCGGCGCCAGGGTTGCCCAATCCCACCAGCAGCAGCATGGCGAACTCTCCTCATCGCGAAACGGCATAAGCCGGAAATGAAACAGGGGGCCGAAGCCCCCTGTCGCAACCCCAAAGGCGGCTTCCGATCAGGAAGCGGCGGCCTCGGTGCTCTCGGCCTCTTCGGACTTCAGGCCCGACGGGGCGACGATCGTGGCGATCGTGAAGTCGCGGTCGGTGATGGTCGAGGCGACACCCTCCGGCAGCTTCACCGAAGAGATGTGGATCGAATCGCCGACGTCGTAGCCCTCGCAGGAGATCGTGATCTGCTCCGGGATGTTGCCGGCGGAGACGGTCACGTCCAGCTCGTGGCGGACGATGTTGAGCACGCCGCCGCGCTTCAGGCCCGGCGACTTCTCCTGGTCGACGAACTCGACCGGAACCTGCACGGTGGTGCGGGTTTCGGCGGAGACGCGCAGGAAGTCGACGTGCAGCGGGACGTCGGTGACCGGATGGAACTGCACGTCGCGCGGCAGGACCCGGTGGGTGGCGCCATCGACGGTGACGTCGAACAGGTGCGTGAAGAAGCCCGCCTGGTTCAGAACACGGGTGAACGTGAACTTCTCCAGCGAAATCATGATGGGGGCCTGCTTGCCACCGTAGATCACGGCCGGGATACGGCCATCACGACGGGTCTGGCGGGCGGTCCCCTTGCCGGCCCGGTCGCGCGCTTCGGCGCTGAGCGGAACGATCTGCGTCATCGGAAGAACTCCTTGAACGGAAAAAAGCGCCAGCCTCCAGGGGTGCTGACGCGTGGGCGCGGTGATTAAGCCATGCGGGGCACGGCGTCAAGGAAAGAGTCCGGAAACTCCCGGATGGCCCTTATGAAAAGATGGCGCCCATGAAAAAAGCCCTTCCCCTGCGAAGGGGAAGGGCTTTTCGCGTGTGGTCCGGCGCCGTTAGGAGAACAGGCTCGACACCGAACGCTCCTCGCTGATGCGGGTGATCGCGTCGGCGAGCAGCGGGGCGATGGTGAGCTGGCGGATGTTGCGGGACACGCGCACGGCCTCGGTCGCCTGGATGCTGTCGGTGGTGACCAGCTGCTCCAGCGGCGACACGGCGACGCGGGCCACCGCACCGCCGGACAGGACGCCGTGGGTGCAATAGGCGTGGACCGACTTCGCGCCGGCGTCCATCAGGGCGACCGCGGCGTTGCACAGCGTGCCGCCCGAATCCACGATGTCGTCGAGCAGGATGCAGCGACGGTTCTTGACGTCGCCGATGATGCTGTCTCTTATACACATCTCCGAGCCCACGAGACTATAAC
>NZ_JAUQTX010000283.1:0-8124 GCF_059803775.1 Azospirillum sp. UFLA03-27
ATCCGTCGAGGACGGTGAATCACGCAGCCCAGTTGCCGTAAACTCCTTCTGAATCGGTAACCCCTGAAAGGGCTCTAGCCGCGCGCGGGGGTTCCCGGGAGGTTGCGCCGGTATTCCCGAGGGCTCTGCCCGACGATGCGGCGGAAGCTTTTCTCGAAATGGCTGAGGTCGCCGTAGCCGACGTTCATCGCCACTTCGGTGATGGGGAGGCGGCGATCCGCGGCCAGGATCTTCTGCGCCTTGTGGATGCGGATGCGGCCGAGCAGACCCTTGAAGGAGGTCTGAAGCTCCGTCCGGAACAGGTAGCTGAGGTGGGACGGGCTGACATGGGCTTGCCGGGACAGCTCGTCCAGCGTGATCGGATCGGCGAAGCGCTCGCCCAGGAACACCAGCGCCTTGCGCAAGCCGCCGTGCAGCCGGGCCAGCGCCGCCGGGTCCCGGGTCAGCGCGCAATGCACCCAGTGGTTGGCGGGCGCCGGGGTCGGCGGGGGAACCGGCGCGGCCTCCGATTGGCCAACCGATTGGTCAGCCGGTTGGATGGTGGACTCCGCATAGGCCGGCATGGCGCCGCCGACCATCCAGGGGGCGTGGCGGCGCACGTCGCCATGGCGGATCGGCTTGCCTCCGGTCATCACCGCCAGCCGGGCGATCACCCGCTCCAGCTCGAACAGGTTCTCCGGCCAGCTGTGGGCCTTGCACAGGGCGATCAGTTCGTCGGTCCGCGTCTCGTCGGCGCGTCCGCCGTGGCGGTCCAGGGCGGCGAGGACCAGCGGCTCGATGTCCGCCGGCCGGTCGCGCAGCGGCGGCACGGTGGCGCACAGGAAATCCAGCTCGGCCAGCAGCGGGCGGGAGAAGCGTCCCTCCTCCGCCAGCCGCCGCAGGTCGGCGGTCGTCGAAGCGATGACCCGCGGTCCCCCCATCCCGCTGGCCATCCCGCTGGCCATCCCGCTTGTCATCCCATTGCCCGCCCCATTGCCGGAGTGCGTCCAGCCGCCCGGCGCGTCGAGCCATTGACCGAGCTGGGACGGCATGTGCTGGACGATCTGCCCCTGCAGGGCCGGCGTCATCTCGTCCACGCCGCTGAGGAACAGGGTGCCCCCGGCGGCCCGCGCGAACCAGTCGGCGGGAGTCCCCGCCGGGTCCGCCCCGTTGATCTGGACGAAGGGGCCGTCGCGCCGCGGTCCGCAGCCGTGGATCGCCGCAGCGAGCTGCGCCTTCTCCGTTCCGAACTCCCCGGTCAGCAGGACGGGCAACGCGCTGTGGGCGGCCTGCTCCAGGAAAGCGTCCAGCTCGCGCAGCGCCTGGCTCATGCCGACCATCATCAGGGGCCGCCCGAACCGCCGCTCCGCCCAGCGCCGCACCTCGTAGCGCTTGGCCAGATAGCCGCACTGGCGGGCGACGTCCTGCAGGATGGGCGCTTCGGGCGCGGCGCCGTCCGGCGCATGGTCGAGAACCAGCCGCATCTCGCCGACCGGCGCGTCAGCGTAGGTGATGGGCACCACCACCGCCTCCGGGTCGGCCGCGGCGTCGTTGGGGTCGCCGTCCGCCGTCCAGCAGAGGCGCCCGCCCGCCCGGTCCTGGGCGAGCACCAGCGTGCCCATGTCCTGGAGCCACAGCGCTCCGCCGCGCAGCGGCGCGCGGTCGGCCAGCCGGTCCATCAGACCGCCGATCAGGTCCGGCAGGCTGCGAAAATCGGCCGAGGCCGGGTGCAGGATCTCGTCCAGCGTGCCACAGACCGACACAGTCATCGCACCGCCTCCTTGGTAAAGCCGTGCCGCATCTTCCGCGTGCGCCGGACCGTGAAGACGAATGCATGCATCGCGGAGCCGCGATGGCGGTAATCGGATTGATAAGATCGAATCATGACCGGAATCACCTGCCGCCGTTTCAGACAATGGGTTCACAGCCAATCGACGCTTCATGGCGTCAGGGCGTGAAGTCTTCGGCAAACTGGCTTTTTTCCGGACAAACAAATGGGCCGCCCGGCGTCCGGTGTCCCGGCGCCGGGCGGCCCGTCAGGCCTAAATCAACGTGAAGGCATCACCGCGAACGGACCAGCGCCACCGGCTTGCGCTCCGCCCCGGCGTCCGGCGCACGCTCCGCCCCCTCGGCGTAGGCGCGGCCGTAGTAGCTGTCGAGCAGGAGCTGCCGGATCTCCGCGACCAGCGGGAAGCGCGGGTTGGCGCCGGTGCACTGGTCGTCGAAGGCGGCCTCGGCGATGGCGTCCAACCGGGCCAGAAACTCCGCCTCCGGCACCCCGGCGGCCTGGATCGAGGCCGGGATGTCCAGCGTCCGCTTCAGCTCCTCCACCCAGTCGACCAGCTTTTCCACCCGCTCATGGTCACGGCTGCCGCCGAGGCCGAGGTGGCGGGCGATCTCGGCGTAGCGGGCCACGCCTTTGGGCCGGTCGTACTGGCTGAAGGCGGTCTGCTTGGTCGGAATGTCGGCGGCGTTGTAGCGGATGACGTTGGCGATCAGCAGCGCGTTGGCGACGCCGTGCGGCAGGTGGAACTCCGCCCCCAGCTTGTGCGCCATCGAATGGCAGACGCCGAGGAAGGCGTTGGCAAAGGCGATGCCGGCCAGCGTGGCGGCGCTGTGCACCTGCTCGCGCGCCTTGGGGTCCTTGGCGCCGTTGGCGTAGGCGGAGGGCAGATGCACCTTCAGCAGCTTCAGCGCTTGGAGCGCCTGCCCGTCGGTGTACTCGTTCGCCAGGACGGAGACGTAGGCCTCCAGCGCGTGGGTGACCGCGTCGATGCCGCCGGCGGCGGTCAGGCACTTCGGCATGTCCATCACCAGATTGGCGTCGATGATCGCCATGGTCGGCGTCAGTTCATAATCGGCGATCGGGTACTTGATGCCGGTGCGCTCGTCGGTCACCACGGCGAAGGGCGTGACTTCCGAGCCGGTGCCGGACGTGGTCGGGACGGCGACGAACTGCGCCTTCACCCCCAGCTTGGGGAAGGTGTAGATGCGCTTGCGGATGTCCATGAAGCGCAGGGCCAGATCCTCGAAGGCGACGTCCGGGGCCTCGTACATCACCCACATGATCTTGGCCGCGTCCATCGGCGAGCCGCCGCCCAGCGCCAGGATAACGTCCGGCTGGAAGGCGTTGGCGAGCGCCAGCCCACGCCGCACCACCGCCAGGGTGGGGTCGGCGGCGACCTCGAAGAAGGTCTCCACCGCGAGGCCCAGCCCCTTGAGGATGCGCACGGTCTCGTCGACGTGGCCGTTCTCGAACAGGAAGCGGTCGGTGACGATCAGGCAGCGCTTCTTCCCGCGCAGTTCCTCCAGAGCGAAGGGCAGGCAGCCGCGGCGGAAGTAGATGGATTTCGGCAGCTTGTGCCACAGCATGTTCTCGGCCCGCTTCGCCACGGTCTTGCGGTTGATGAGGTGCTGCGGCCCGACATTCTCGGAGATCGAGTTGCCGCCCCAGGAACCGCAGCCGAGCGTCAGCGACGGCGCCAGCCGGAAATTGTAGAGGTCGCCGATGCCGCCCTGCGACGATGGCGTGTTGATCAGGATGCGCGCCGTCTTCATCGCCTGCCCGAAATGGCGGATGCGCTCCGGCTGCTGGTCCTGGTCGGTGTAGAGGGCGGAGGTGTGGCCGATGCCGCCCAGCGCGACCAGCGCCGCCGCCTTGTCGCAGGCGTCCATGAAGTCGCGGGCGCGGTAGAGCGCCAGGGTCGGCGACAGCTTCTCATGGGCGAAGGGCTCGTCCTCGGTCACCGCCTCGACCTCGGCGATCAGCACCTTGGTGTTTGCGGGAACGCTCACCCCGGCCATGGCGGCGATGGCGCCGGCCGACTGGCCGACGATGTCGGCGTTCAGCGCGCCGTTCTTCAGCAGCACCTTGCGCACCGCGTCGGCGTCCCCAGCCGACAGGATGTGGCCGCCATGGTGGGCGAAGCGGTCGCGCACCGCGTCATAGACGGCGTCCACGACGATGGCCGACTGCTCGGACGCGCAGACCACGCCGTTGTCGAAGGTCTTGGACATCAGGATGGAGGCGACGGCCCGCTTGATGTCGGCGAATTCGTCGATCACCGCCGGGGTGTTGCCGGCGCCGACGCCGATGGCCGGCTTGCCCGAGGAGTAGGCCGCCTTGACCATGCCCGGCCCGCCGGTCGCCAGGATCAGGTTGATGTCGGGGTGGTGCATCACCGCGTTCGACAGCTCCACCGAGGGCTCGTCGATCCAGCCGATGATGTCCGGCGGCGCGCCGGCCTCCACCGCCGCCTGCAGCACGATCCGAGCGGCCTCGCAGGTCGCCTTGCGGGCGCGGGGGTGCGGCGAGAAGACGATGCCGTTGCGCGTCTTCAGGCTGATCAGCGCCTTGAAGATGGCGGTCGAGGTCGGGTTGGTCGTCGGCACGATGGCGCAGATCAGGCCCACCGGCTCGGCGATCGTCATGATGCCGTATTCCGGGTCCTCCTCGAGGATGCCGCAGGTCTTCTCGTCCTTGTACTTGTTGTAGATGTATTCGGAGGCGAAGTGGTTCTTGACGACCTTATCCTCCATCACGCCCATGCGCGTCTCGGCAACCGCCAGCTTCGCCAGCGGGATGCGCGCGTTGGCGGCGGCCAGGGCGGCGTTGCGGAAGATGCGGTCCACGGTCTCCTGCGGGAAGCCGGCGTAGACTTTCTGCGCCTCCCGGACGCGAAGGACGAGGTCGTTGAGGTCTGCAAGCGTGGTGACGGGCATATCGTGTCGCCTCTGCGGTTGGCGCGCCGCCGGCCCCTTCGGGCCGGACAGGGAAACCGGATGCGGGCGGGCTATGGCCCTTCAGGAACGGCATCCGGGGCACGCACGGAAAATCGGTCATGGCCGGGCGGCGCTTCTTTCCGGTCCGCGCGGCAGGGAAACTATCCCCCACCGCGGAGGGAAGGACCATGACTCAGGTCAAAACTGGTATGACCACTTTCGGGGTAGCGCCAACCCTGCCCCACCCGGCCTCCTTGGAAAATCTCTTTCGAACGGGTGACGAATTGCCCTGGACAAGCGCCCCGGTTCTTCTTATAAGACGCCCCCGCACGCAGCGGCGCCCAGGTAGCTCAGTTGGTAGAGCAGGGGACTGAAAATCCCCGTGTCGGCGGTTCGACTCCGTCCCTGGGCACCATTTTTCTTTTGCCGATCAAACCATCGGCGGCGGATCGGGTAAAGCCGACTCGCCCAGCCCGAACTTGGCCAAGTCGCGGAGGAAATCATTCCTCGCCTGCCAAGCCATTGAAATCTCCTTTTTTTATGATGCCGATTTTTCGCTGTGCCAGCACAATCGTGGCACAGTCAAAGCGGCAGTGTGAGCCCCTGCGGGCGGCGCATCCCACGCGGCATCCTGCAATCCATTGCCGATGCACAGGACATCATTGCCCCCTCGTTCGCGCCCGCAACAAGGACGCCAAGCCTTTGGCGCGGCCCAAGCCCATCGACACCATCTTGCCAGAAATCGATCGATTGTCTGCGCTGTCTGAATAACCCGCTGCGAAGAAACAAACGGGACTCCATTCACAAAAACGCGATTCAGGCGTCATTTTTGAAGGCAATGCTTAGGGCGCTCCCAGCAAAGCCGCGGACCCACCGCTAATGCAAGCTTTCGTTCGCTTCAGGCCGCCCGCTTTCCTGTGAGAATGAGGGACACCATTACGGACACCGCATCAAGCGCCTGGGTCCGGAGAAGCCCACGATGCGACTTCGGAAAGGAATGACGGATCATGAAGAGGTTCCTGTTTTTCATCATCCTGGCTTTGCTGCCCAACATCGCCGCAGCCGACACCATGACCGCCAGCGATATCATCAACACCTTGAAAAGAAACAACATGGATGTTCTCATCCCAATGTATGAAAAAGGCATTCTGATTCTCGATAGTAAGAACACCACCGTCAACGCCATGAAATTGGTTAGGAACTACGCAGCCTTCGCGGATGCTGAAGCCGAAAAAGCAAAATTCTGGTACCGCGGCATGCCGACCCAACAGGCAAATGACTTTATCAACAGCAATTACTCAAGACTTGGATTGCCGGAGAAATCCTTTGTTGGGATTGCCCCACGTTTTTCCTACGTGATGCAATATGTCACCAACTCGGATCCCGGTGTCGTTTTCGAATTTGGCACGGACAGCGAAGGATGGCTTTACAAGCAGTGGTCTGTTGACCATCCCTGTCAAATCAAAGCAGAAGGTGGCGGCACTTACGGCCTTGGCCCCAGCGGTACCTATGCTTCCTGCAACAACGGCCCCAACGCCTATAAGCCGAAGATCGACAACTTGGGCGGCATGTTCAATAAATGGCTGGCTGACAACACGATAACAGCCAAAGTCGCCTACGTCCTGGCCAACCGCAAATTGTAATATGTTCGCGAAGACAAGAGCGGGGCACTCCCCTGCGCCGCAATGGCCAAGAGTGAGGCCGGCACGCCGAAGCGCCCATTTTTCTCCCAACGATGCGAATCGGATCGGGGGAGCACCACCGAACGAACCCGCCCGGCGGACAAGCCGCCGATCCTGAAATGGGCCTTCAGCGGCCGCGACCGGCGGAAGCCGACGCGCAGGCCCCCAGCAACCACTCCCGGAACGCCATCAGTGGCGGGTGATGCGCCCGTGACGAGGGGTGGACGAGGTGATAGGCCCGGTCCGGGTTCCGGTAGGGCCGGTCCAGCGCCGGGACCAGCGCCCCGTCCCGCAACTCGGCCTGCACCAGCAGGGTTGGCAGCAGCGCCACCCCCAATCCGGTGATCGCCGCCTGAGCGGTGGTGGAGAACTGTTCGAAGAACATGCCGGCGCCCTCGTGCCGCTCGATGCCCTGGGCGGCGAACCAGTCCCGCCATGCCTCCGGACGGCTGGTGGTGTGCAGAAGCGGCAGCGCCACGAGGTCCGACGCCGTGCGGATCGGGTGGGCCGCCAGGAAGGACGGGGCGCAGAGCGGCAGGACCTCCTCCTCCATCAGCCGCTCGCACACAGCACCCGGCCAGTCGGCGGCGCCGAAATGGATGGCGGCGTCCAGATCCTCCGACCGGAAGTCGAAGGGCTCCATCTTCGTCATGAAATGGATGATGATCTGCGGGTGCGCCGCCTGGAAGGCGGGCAGGCGCGGCACCAGCCAGCGCGTGCCGAAGGTCGGCAGAACGGCCAGCTTCAGCACGCCCCCCTGCGGCGCGGTCATGACCCGCAGCGTCGCCGCCCCCACGCGGTGCAGCGCCTCCCGCACCTCCGCCGCATAGGATTCGCCGGCCGGGGTCAGGGTCACGCGCTGGTCGCGGCGCACGAACAGCGGAACGCCGAGCTGGTCCTCCAGCGCCTTGATCTGGCGGCTGACGGCGCCCTGGGTCAGCGCCAGCTCCTGCGCCGCGGCGGTGAAGCTGCCGGTGCGCGCCGCCGCCTCGAAGGCGGAGAGCGCGCTCATGGACGGGAGAAGACGGCGTTGCAGACCCATGGGTCATGACTATAGCTCATGACCTGGGGAAAGAAAGTCGGTTGCGCGGGGCGGGGCCTGCCGCCAGATTGAGGAAGATTTGAACGCCCAGCCGAGGAACGAGCGCGCCATGCAGACCAATGGCAAGACCGGAGGCCAGTTGATCGTCGATGCGCTGGAAGCGCAGGGCGTCGAGCGCGTGTTCTGCGTGCCGGGCGAAAGCTACCTCGCCGTGCTGGACGCGCTGCACGATTCCCCGATCCGCACGATCAACGCCCGCCATGAGAGCGGCGCCGCCATGATGGCGGAGGCCGAGGGCAAGCTGACCGGGCGTCCGGGCATCTGTTTCGTCACCCGCGGCCCCGGCGCCACCAACGCCGCGCCGGGCGTCCATGTGGCGCAGCAGGACTCCACCCCGATGATCCTGTTCATCGGCCAGATCGAGCGCGGCATGCGCGGGCGCGACGCCTTCCAGGAGGTCGACTACACGCTCATGTTCGGCGGCATGGCCAAGTGGGTGGCCGAGATCGACAGCGCCGACCGCGTGCCGGAGATGGTCAGCCGCGCCTTCCACACCGCGCTCGCCGGCCGCCCCGGCCCAGTCGTGCTGGTGCTTCCGGAAGACATGCTGGTGGAGACGGCGGATGTCGCCGTCGCCCGCCTGGCCCAGCCGGTGGACCTGTCTCTTATACACATCTGACGCTGCCGACGATTATACGC
>NZ_JAUQTX010000284.1:0-8094 GCF_059803775.1 Azospirillum sp. UFLA03-27
GCTCTATCTGCTGACCGACGAGAATCGGGGCGAGATCCTGCGGGTGACTCCGGCGGGCAAACCGTAAGCACCGGTTCAGCGGCCCTCGTTGCGTCGGTGCGGTTTCTTCAGGCGCTCCGCGGCCATCAGGTCGCTGCGGCTGACGCCGATGTCCCTCAGCAATCGGTCGTCAAGGCGGTCGGGGGTGGCGGCCCGTTGTTTCCGGCGTTCCTTCAGGCGGTGGCAGGCTCCCAGCAGGGCGGCGGTGAGTGACTTCGGCAGGGTTGCGCCGAAAGCGCGGACGGCGGTCAGGGTCGGCATGGGCGATTCCTCCGTTCGGGCGGGGACTGCCGCCCCGCGTTGCCGGTCCTGTCTAGCGGGCTTTGGCCGGTGGGGAAGTGGCCCCCTTCACATCGGCCCCGCGCTTTCCGGACTTCCGATGGGACGGCAGGGGCGCTACACAGGCGCCCATGCCAGCCATTATTCCACCCTCCATCATCCCCATCGACGACCCGGACGACCCGCGGATCGCCGCGTACCGCGACGTGAAGGAGCGCGACCTCGTGGGGCGGGAGGGCCGCTTCATCGCCGAGGGGGCGGTGGTGCTGCGGACGTTGCTGACCGCCTCGCGTCATGAAACCCTGTCGCTGCTGATCGCAGACAAGCGGATCGCCGGGCTGGCGCCGATGCTGGAGGCGTTGCCCGCCGCAGTGCCGGTCTACAGCGCCCGGCAGGAGGTGCTGGACGCCATCGCCGGCTTCCCCCTGCACCGCGGCATCCTGGGCCTGGGGCGGGCTGCGGCGATGCCGGAGCCGGACGCGCTTCTGGCCGCGCTGGGACCGCGGGCGACCGTGCTGGTGCTGTGCGGGATCGGCAACCATGACAATGTGGGAGGCATCTTCCGCAACGCGGCGGCCTTCGGTGTGGACGCGGTGCTGCTCGATTCCGGCTGCTGCGACCCGCTTTACCGCAAGGCGATCCGCGTGTCGGTCGGGGCGGCGCTGCGGGTGCCGTTCTTGCGGATTCCGGTGGGAATCGATCCGGTCGCGCTGCTGGAGCGGCATGGCTTTGCCGTCCTCTCGCTGAGCCCGGCGGGAGCGGTGACCCTGGCGGGGCTTCGCCGTCCGGAGCGCGCGGCGCTGCTTCTGGGGTCAGAGGGGCCGGGCCTGCCGGCGTCCGTCCTGGCGCGGACGCGGACGGTGCGCATTCCCATGGCGCCGGATTTCGATTCCCTGAACGTTGCCACGACCAGCGGGATCGTCCTGCACCACCTCGCCTTTATGGCGGAGCCGGAGTCAGGAGTCGGCTGAGTCTTCGATCCGGCGTAGGCCGGGCGGGGTGGCGTCGCGCAGGCTCCGGGCGAGCGCGCGGAAGCCGGCGGCGCGCGGGTCGCTGGCCCGCCAGACCAGCCCGATGATGCGGCCCGGCGGGTCGCCCTGGAAGTCGCGGTAGGCGACCAGACCGCCCACCGTCGCCGCCTCCCCATCCCCCGTGGCGAGCCGCGGCATCAGCGTGTAGCCGGTGCCACTGGCGACCATGTGGCGCAGCGTCTCCAGCCCGGTGGCGTGGCGCATGCCGCGGGTGGTGGCGCCGCAGGCGGCCAGCGCCTGATCGCGCAGGCAATGCCCCTCCTCCAGCAGCACCAGTTCGCCAGGGTCGAGGTCGGCCAGGGCGATGGAGGGCAGGCTTTCCAGCCGGTGGCCGGTGGGGTGGGCCAGCACGAAGGGTTCGAAGAACAGGGCGTCGCAGGTCAGCCCCTCCGCCTCGACGGGCAGGGCGAGCAGAACGGCGTCCAGCCGCCCCTCCCGCAACTCCTCCAGCAGGCCGTCGGTGCGGCCTTCGGACAGCACGAGTTGGACGTCGGGCAGGTGCCGGCGCATCGCGGGCAGGACGTGGGGGAACAGGTACGGCCCCAGCGTCTGGATCGCCGCGATGGCGAGCGGACCGTGTAGGGCTCCTGCCGTCCCGCGGGCCAGCGCCAGCAGGCGGCGCGCCTCCTCCAGGACGACGCGGGCTTGGCGGATCACCACCTCCCCCTGCGGGGTGGGCAGCACGCGGCGGCTCGTCCGCTCGAACAGGGGGAGGCCGAGCAGGTCTTCGAGCTTGCGGATCTGCGCGCTCAGCGACGGCTGGCTGACCGAGCAGCGCTCCGCCGCCTTGCCGAAATGCCGCTGCTCGGCCACTGCCACCACATATTCCAGATCACGAAGGGACAGGCCGGCGAGATTCATAGGTTCTGGCTATCGAAGCATTTGAAACGATGTCTTGGATATATCAACGACGCGGCGGGATAACCAGGGGGCAAAGCGGACGAGCCAACCGATAAGAAACGCAAGGAGTTGAGCCATGAGCACCCTGACCACCGCTGCCGGCATTCCAATCGCCGACAACCAGAATTCGCTGACCGCCGGCCCGCGCGGTCCGGTGCTGATGCAGGATTTCCACCTGATCGAGAAGCTGGCCCACTTCAATCGTGAACGCATCCCGGAACGGGTGGTCCACGCCAAGGGGGCCGGCGCCTATGGCGTCTTCCGGGTGACCCGGGATGTGACGCCCTACACCGCGGCCAAGTTCCTGTCGGACATCGGCAAAGAGACGGAGGTGTTCCTGCGCTTCTCCACCGTCGGCGGCGAGAAGGGCTCCGCCGACGCCGAGCGCGACCCGCGCGGCTTCGCTGTCAAGTTCTACACCGAGGACGGCAATTACGATCTCGTCGGCAACAACACGCCGGTCTTCTTCGTCCGCGACCCGCTGAAGTTTCCGGACTTTATCCACACGCAGAAGCGCAACCCGGCGACCAACTTGAAGGACCCGACCGCGGTTTGGGACTTCTTCTCGCTGTCGCCGGAGACGATGCACCAGCTGACGATCCTGTTCAGCGACCGCGGCACGCCGCGCGGCTACCGCCACATGGACGGCTTCTCCAGCCACAC
This sequence comes from Azospirillum sp. UFLA03-27, assembly GCF_059803775.1. Lineage (NCBI taxonomy): Bacteria > Pseudomonadati > Pseudomonadota > Alphaproteobacteria > Rhodospirillales > Azospirillaceae > Azospirillum > Azospirillum sp. UFLA03-27. The sequence goes on from NZ_JAUQTX010000284.1 coordinate 2,913, forward strand.
CTTCTCGTGGATCAACGCGGCGGGTGAGCGCTTCTGGGTCAAGTACCATTTCAAGACCCGCCAGGGCATCCAGAACTTCACGGCGGAGCAGGCCGTGCGCATGGCCGGCGTCGATCCCGACCACGCCACCCGCGACCTCTTCGCCGCCATCCGCGACGGGGATTTCCCGGCCTGGACCGTCTCGGTGCAGATCATGCCGGAAGTGGAGGCTGACGCCTACCGCATCAACCCGTTCGACGTGACCAAGGTGTGGCCGCACGCCGATTACCCGCTGGTCGAAGTTGGCGAGCTGGTGCTGAACCGCAACCCGGAGAACTTCTTCGCGGAGGTCGAGCAGGCCGCCTTCAGCCCGGCCAACGTGGTGCCCGGCATTTCCTTCAGCCCGGACAAGATGCTGCAGGGCCGGCTGTTCGCCTACGCCGACGCGCACCGCTACCGGCTGGGCGCCAACCATCAGGCGCTGCCGGTCAACCGCCCGCACGCCGCGGAGGTCCGCAACCACCAGCGCGACGGCGCCATGCGCTTCGACGGCAACGGCGGCGGCAGCCCGAACTATGAGCCGAACAGCTTCGGCGGGCCGGTGCAGAACCGCGCGGTGACCGAGCCGCCGCTGCGCATCTCCGGCGATGCCGCCCGTTACGACCACCGCGAGGGCAACGACGATTACGCCCAGGCTGGTGCCCTGTTCCGCCTGATCGGGGCGGAGGCGCAGGAGCGGCTGATGGACAACATCGCCAACTCGCTGGGGGAGGCGCCGCTCTTCATCCAGCGGCGCCAGTTGAGGCACTTCTTCGCGGCGGACCCCGCCTATGGCGCGGGCATCGCGAAGCGGCTGGGAGTGACGGCCGCCGCGGTGACCGAAGAGGCGGCCGTGGCCGGCTGAGCCCAACTCCTGAACACTCGGCACCGCCGGACGCACCCCCTCGCGTCCGGCGGTTTTTTTGTGGGACGGGTCAGTCCACAGCGGCGTTTTGCCGGTTCGTCCAGCCCTCGGCGATCCGCGGCAGGTTGAATTCGATCCAGTCGGCGAGGAGGCGCACCTTCTCCGCGGCCTCCCGCCCCAGCGGCGTCAGGCTGTAGTCGACATGGGGCGGCACCACGTCGTGGGCGGTGCGCTTGACCAGCCCGTCGCACTCCAGCCATTGCAGCGTCTGGGCCAGCATCCGCTCGCTGACCCCGCCGATGGTGCGGCGGAGTTCGCTGAAGCGCAGCGTTCCGCTTTCCAGGGCGATCAGAACCAGGACGCCCCAGCGGCTGGTGACGTGCTTCAGCACCTCCCGCGACGGGCAGGCCGCGGCCATCAGGTCGCCGCGCTGCATCCGCTCCGACAGCGGCAGCGGAGTGTAGTCATCGTCCGGTTCCGGCATGGCCGCTCCCTTTCCAAAAAATCTTCACACTTACATTTATGTACGTACTTACGAAAAGTAAGCAAGTGGCTTAGGTAGGTGGTCACCACCCAACCGCAAAGGGGATACCCGACCATGACCATCGCCGTCACCGGTGCCACCGGCCAGCTTGGCCGCCTCGTCATCGCCCGCCTGAAGGAGACGGTTCCGGCCTCCGGCATCGTCGCCCTAGTGCGCTCCCCCGCCAAGGCCGCCGATCTGGGGGTCGAAGCCCGCGAAGCCGATTACGGCAACTCGGACGCGCTCGCCCACGCCCTGGCCGGCGTCGACACGCTGCTGCTGATCTCGTCGAACGAAATCGGGCAGCGGGCGGCGCAGCACCGCAACGTCGTCAACGCCGCGAAGGCGGCGGGCGTTGGCCGGATCGTCTACACCAGCCTGCTCCACGCCGACCGCTCGCCGCTGAGCCTCGCCGGGGAGCACCGGGAGACGGAAGAGGAGATGAAGGCGTCGGGCATTGCCTTCACGATCCTGCGCAACGGCTGGTACACGGAAAACCACACCGGTTCGGTCGGAGCGGCTCTGGCCGGCGGCGCCTTCATCGGCAGCGCCGGCGACGGGCGGATTTCCTCCGCCACGCGCGCCGACTACGCCGACGCGGCGGTGGCGGTGCTGACCGGGACCGGCCATGAGGGCAAGACCTACGAGCTGGCCGGGGACGAGGCGGTGACGCTGGCCGACCTTGCCGCGGAAATCTCCCGCCAGTCCGGCAAGGACATCCCCTACCGGAACCTGCCGGAGGCGGACTACGCCGCCATTCTCGCCGGCTTCGGCCTTCCCGAGGCCTTCGCAAAGGGCATCGCCTCCTGGGATGCCGATGCGTCGAAGGGCGCGCTGTTCGACGACGGGCGTCAGCTGTCGGCGCTGATCGGGCGTCCGACCACGCCGCTTTCCGCCGCCGTGGCCGCCGCCTTGCCCCGATAAGGGCAGGCCGGCAAAGAAAAAAGCCCCCCTCGCCTGTGCAAGGCGAGGGGGGCTTTTTCTGAGAGGCTACGGTCCGACGACGCCTACTGCGAGGCCGCCGCGATCTCCCGCGCGCGGCGGGAGACCGACGCCGCGTAGTGGTCCTTCGCCAGCACGGTGTAGACCGCCGGCAGAACGAACAGCGTGAACAGCGTGCCGATCAGCATGCCCGACACGATCACCAGACCAATGGAGAAGCGGCTGGCCGCACCGGCGCCGGCGGCGGTCAGCAGCGGCAGGAGGCCCACCACCATCGCCGCCGTGGTCATCAGGATCGGGCGCAGGCGGACGCGGGCCGCGTGCTCGATGGCGGTGCGGCGGTCCACCCGCTCGTTGATCTGCATCTCGCGGGCGAACTCCACCATCAGGATGCCGTGCTTGCTGATCAGGCCGATCAGCGTCACCAGACCCACCTGCGTGTAGATGTTCATGGTGGACAGGCCGAAGAACAGAGGCAGCAGCGCCCCGCAGATCGACATCGGCACCGAGATCAGGATCACCAGCGGATCGCGCAGGCTCTCGAACTGGGCCGCCAGCACCAGATAGATGACCACCAGCGCGAAGACGAAGGTGACCATGAGTTGGCTGCCCTCGGTCACGTACTGGCGCGATTCCGACAGGTAGGAGTGGCCGAAGCCGGCGGGCAGGATCTCGCGGGCCTGCCGTTCCAGGAACTCCACAGCCTGACCCATCGTCACGCCCGGCATCGGCACCGCGGAGAAGGTCGCGGAGGGAAGCTGGTTGTACTTGGTCAGGGCGTTCGGCTCCGTCGCCATCTCGATCGAGACGACGGTGGACAGCGGGATCTGCGCGCCGTTGCCCGCCGTGACGTAGTAGCGGGTCAGCGTCTCCGGCGTCAGGCGCTTGTCGCGCGGCACCTGCGGGATGACCTCGTAGGAGCGGCCGTTCAGGTTGAAGCGGTTGACGTAGTTGCCGCCGACCAGGATCGCCAGCGTGTCGCCGATCGACTGCATGGACAGGCCGAGGTCCGCCGCCTTGGAGCGGTCGACATGCAGCCGGACGACCGGGCTGTTGAACTGCAGGTCGCTGTCGGTGACGATGAACATGCCGCTCTCCATGGCGGCGGTCTTGATGCGCTCCATGGCGTTGAAGATGGTCTGGTAGTCGCCGGGGCTGTTGATGACCATCTGCACCGGCAGGCCACCGGTGGAGCCGGGGAGGGCCGGCGGCGACACCAGGAAGACCTGCGTACCGCTGACGTTGTTCAACTCGGCCTGGACCAGCGGCTGAAGTTCCTTGGCGCTGCGGGTGCGCTCGTCCCACGGCTTCAGGATCATGCCGGCGAAGCCCTGGGTCAGGGTCGGCAGACCGTTCAGCACGAAGCGGGTGTCGGTTTCCGGATAGTGGGTGAACACCTCGTCCATCTCGCGCCCGTAGGCGTCCATGTAATCGAGGTTGGCGTACTGCGGCCCCTTGGTGATGCCGAACAGGATGCCCTGGTCCTCCTCCGGCGCCAGCTCCGACATGGTGTTGGCGAAGAGGAAGCCGACGCTCAGCAGAACGCCGAAGCCGAACAGCAGGGTCGCCGCCCGGTAGTCCAGCGCGCCGCCCAGCCGCCGCCCGTACCAGCCGGACAGCTTGTCGAAGGTCCGGTCGACGAAGCGGGCGAAGCGGCCCTCGTTCATGTCGCGGGTCAACAGGAGCGAGCACATCATCGGCGACAGCGTCAGCGCCACCACGCCGGAAATGATGACCGATCCCGCCAGCGTGAAGGCGAACTCGCGGAACAGCGCGCCGGTCAGCCCGCCGAGGAAGCCGATGGGGGCGTACACGGCGGCCAGCGTGATGGTCATGGAAATGATCGGCCCGATGATCTCCCGCGCGCCGATCAGCGCGGATTCGACGGGCGACTTTCCCTCCTCCAGGTGGCGGTGAACGTTCTCCACCACCACGATGGCGTCGTCCACCACGAGGCCGATGGCGAGCACCATGGCGAGCAGCGTCAGCAGGTTCAGGCTGAAGCCCATCGCCAGCATGATCGTCGCGGCACCCACAATGGACAGCGGGATGGTCACGATGGGGATCAGCACCGAGCGGAAGGAGCCCAGGAACAGGAAGATCACCACGATGACGATGCCGACCGCCTCCAGCAGCGTCTTCTGCACCTCGTCGATGGAGGCCTGGATGAAGCGGGTGGAGTCGTAGACGATCTCCATCTTCAGCGACGGCGGCAGGTTGCGCTCCAACTCCGGCACCAGCTTGCGGATGTCCTCCACGATGGTCAGCGGGTTGCCGGTCGGCGTGGAGTTGATGCCGATGAAGATCGCCTGCTGGCCGTTCATCGACACGCTGGCGTTGGAGCTTTGCGCGCCCAGCTCGATCTCGGCGATGTCCTTCATGCGCACCAGCGCGCCGTCCTTGGACTTCACCACCATCTGCCGGAACTGCTCGACGTCGGTCAGGCCGGTGTTGGTGGTGATGTTGGAGACGACAAAGACGCCTTTCGATTGCCCGGGGGCGGACTGGTAGTTGTTGGCCTGGATCGCCGCCCGCACGTCGGCGGCGGCGATGTTGCGCGCGGCCATCCGATCGGGGTCGAGCCAGACGCGCATGGCGAAGGTCTGGCCGCCCAGGATCTGCGCCTCGGCGACGCCGGACACGGTGGACAGCAGCGGCTGCACCACGCGCGTCAGGTAGTCGGAGATGGCCGCCCCGGACAGCTCCGGGCTGGCGAAGCCCATGTAGAGGATGGAGGTCGTCTCGCCCGTGGATTTCAGGATCACGGGGTCGTTGGCCTCGCGCGGAAGCTGGTATTTGACCTGCTGCACCTTCGACATCACGTCGGTCATCGC
>NZ_JAUQTX010000285.1:0-8090 GCF_059803775.1 Azospirillum sp. UFLA03-27
GGGAGGGGGTGGTTCCGGTGCGGGTTCCGGGGTCGGCTCCACCTCCGGAGGCGCTGGTTCCGGCGCCACCTCCGGCTCGGGTTCCGTGGCCGGTTCCGGCACGGGGTCCTGCCGCGGTTCGCTCTCCGGTTCGCTTTCGGGTTCGGGCTCCGCTGCCGGCGGCGGGCCGCTGTCCGCCTCGGACGCCACCAGCATCACCTCGATCACTGGGGTGATGGCTTCGTTGAGGCTGATGGCGCCGGTCTCCTCCGTAACTGTGCCGGGGGCCGCTCCGGCGGCGGACAGGAGGACGGCCAGGACGCCGGCGTGCAGCGTCCCGGACAGGGCGAGCGCCCCCAGCGGCCGGCGGGCCGGCTGGGGGCGCTCATGGAGGCGGATCGCGCGCAAGGCGGGGGCCTCGTCAGCCGGCCTCCATCAGAAGGCCATGGTCAGGCCGAGGTTGAAGGACCGGCCCATGCCGGCCAGCGCGCCGACCGGCTGGCGGTTGCCGCTGGCGCGGAAATCGCCGTAATCGACGCCGCCCAGCGGCAGGTAATAGTGGGCGTCGAACAGGTTCTCGATCCCGACGTCGGCGCGCAGGTTGCCCCAGACATAGCTGGTGCGCAGGTTGACCAGGGCGTAGTTGGGGGTTTCCGGCTCGTTCCGCCCGGGATCGACCAGGAACTTGCGCCCGACCATCTGGAACTCCAGGACACTGCTCCAGTCGCCCAGCCGGTGGCCCAGGTCGATCGTCCCGTTCAGCGGCATGATGTGGTAGAGGTCGCGCCCGGTGTCGAGGTTGCGGCCGCGGACGTAGCTGACCACGGTGCCCACCGTGAACTCGCCCAGCCGCTCGTCCTGATGGACGATGCTGCGGCCTTCGGCGTTGATGCCATACAGCTCGGCGGTGTGGTTGGCGAAGCGCAGCTGGACGAAGCCGTTCGACAGGGTGCCGATGCGGTCGGCGTCGATGAAGTTCTCGACGTGCGAATAATAGGGCGTGACCTTGACCGACCAGCGCTTGGCCTCGGCGTCCTGCCAGGCGGCGGTGGCGCCGACCGTGTAGGCGGTTTCCGGTTTCAGGTCCGGGTTGCCGACATAGCCGTTGGCGTCGCCGTACCAGCCGATCATGGTGGAGGACATGCCCCCGGTGCCCCAGGCGAACCGCTCATACAGGTTGGGCGAGCGGGTCTTGCGGGCGAAGCCCAGCTCGTAGCGTTCCGACGCGGACGGCGCGAAACGGAGCAGCGCCGTGGCGTCGACGTTCACGTCCGTCTTGGAGCGATCACCTTGGTTGAAGGCTGTGGCCGCCGCGGCGTCCGGGTTCGCCATGCCCATACCCATGCCCATCATGCCGGTGCGGATCGGGTTGGCCCAGGAGTAGGCCTGGACCGGTCCGTTCTCCATCCACAGCACATCGTTGCGCACGCCGAGCAGCGAGGTCCAGGCCGGGGTCCAGCGCTTCTCCCATTCCGCGAAGGTGCCCAGACGGTCGCGCCGCGCGTCGTTCAGGTTCACGAAAGTCAGCGGCGACATCATCGCCGCCCCGGCCACCGGCGGCCACCAGTCGTCGATGCGGTAGCGGACCAGCTCGTTGCCGACGCGCAGCGTGTCCTGCACCGACAGCGGCACCTCCGCCGAGACGGCGTAGCCCATCTCGTGCGAGTCCGTGTTCATCGGCATGCCGCCGCGGTCGGCGCCGCCCTTGTCGTGCAGGAAGTTCATGGCGTGGACGGTGCGCTGCCAGAAGGCCCGGCCGTCCAGCGTGCCCCAGTCGAATTCACCTTTGTAATGGCCGTTCAGGGTGGTGCCGCGGTTCAGCGTCATGTCCATCCGCTGGTTCGCGAAACCGGAGTAGGGCGAATACTGGTAGCCGCCGGACAGAGTGATCTCGTGCCCATCCTTGCGCGCGCTGGCCGACAGCGCGTGGTTCTGCACGTTGTAGAGGGTGGAGCGGACCTTGTCCCCGTTGCCGTTCTCGTGGTCGTCCGCACGGCGCCAGGCGCCGGTGTAGCGCAGGCTGAACCGCTCGGTCGCCGCGGTGGTGGTGCCGGACAGGGTGGTGCCGTTGCCGTTCGACCGGTAGACGGTGGACAGGCTGCCCTCGCCATGGATGGGCTCGCCGGGCTGGGCGTAGACGGGGGGCTTGCTGGTCACCGCGACGGTGCCGGCGATGCTGTCGCCGCCCTTGCTGACCGGGGTGACGCCGGCGATGGCCTCGATGGCGCCGATGACGGCGGGGTCGGCGTAGGACAGCGGCGCGTTCATGTGGTTGGCGCAGGCGGCGGTCATCGGCATGCCGTCGACCTGGACGCGCACGCGGTCGTCGGCCAGCCCGTTCAGCGCCGGCAGGCTGGAGAAGCCGCCCGCGCTGTAGAGCGACATGCCCGGCAGGCTGCGCAGCAGCGCCGCGGCGTCCGCGCTGGCGATCTTGCGGCTGGCGATCTCGGCGGCGTCGAGCGTGCCGGCGCCGAGCGGCCGGGACAGGCCCTTCTCCGGCACCGTGGCGGCGGGTGCCGTCTCCGTCTCGACCGGGACGGCGGGAAGGGCCTGCGGGGTCTGGCCTCGGGCCGGCGCTGCGCTCAGTGCGGCGAGGACCGCCGTCAGAAGGGCGGTGGAGGCGAGAAGGCGGTTGGACAAGCGGGGGGCGTTCGCCGCAGGCGCGGCGGTGGACAGGCGAATCATCGGGTGCTCGTTCTCGAATCGGACGAGGAAAGATCGACGCAGCCTTGCCGTCCCGCCCGGTCATCGATCCGCGCGACAATCGGCGCAAGGGGTCGGGACCGGCGGGTTGCGGTGCGGCGGCTGGCGTGAGGGATGGGGTGGCGCGGCCGGAAGGGCCGCGCCGCCGGGCTCAGCAGCCGGGCGCGGCGATCACAGGGCGCGTGCCGAGGGTGGTCAGACGAGGGCCGGGGGTGCTCGGGCCTTCAGCCGCGACAGGAACCAGCCGGCGGCGATGTGCTGGCCGGGCAGCCCGATGGAGCTGTGGGCGACGACGGAGACCGGCAGCACCACCGTCAGAAGCGGCGGCGGCGCGGTGAGGCCAGCGACCAGCCCGCAGACCGGGCAGTCCTCGCCCATGGACAGCGTGGGCTTGCCGTCCGGAAGCAGGGATTCTGGGGGAGGGCCGTCGGGGAGGGCGATGGAGGCCATGCCCTGCGGGGTGCAGATCATGACCGTTTCGCCGGTCGCGGCGTTGGCCACCGGAATCAGGAAGGCCCAGCCGAGAAGCTGCAGAAGCAAAGCGACCCCGCCCGCCATCACGGCGGCGCGGCCCAGCCTGCGTCCAACGCTTCCAAACAAAGCCGGCATATTCCGGGCGAACCCCTTATCCGAGCAAGGGGATAGGCTAATCGGGCTAAGCCGAAGGAACAAGGGACTATTGGTCGCACCCCCGCGTCGGCGCGCAACCTCAGGAGGGCAAAATCAAGATGGCAGAACCTCGCCCAGCGCCCCAGCCAGATCCGCAGGCAGCACCGGCTTGTGCAGCAGGCGGCAGCCGAGCGACATGGCCTCGCGCAGCCGCTCCGGGGCGGTGTCGCCGGTGATGATGATGCCCGGCACCGGCCAGCGCTGGCGCACCAGCTCGACCACCGAGCGTCCGGAGTCGCCGCCCGGCAGGCGGTAGTCGGTCAGCACCACATGGGGGCGCCGCAGGCCGGGCAGCGCCGCGGCCAGCTCCCCCGCCGAGGACACGGCGACCACGCGCAAGCCCCAGCGTTTCAGCATCATGGTCATGCTGCGGCGGACCTGCTCGTCGTCCTCCACCAGCAGCACCGTGCGCCCTTTCAGCCGCGGCTCCCGGTTGGCGACCGGAACCACCGCGGCGCCGGCCTCCGGCTTGCGGGCGTAGGGCACCGTCACCGAAAAGACCGAACCCGAGCCGACCCGCGAGCGCAGCGCCACCTCCGTCCCCAGCAGGCGGGCGAGGCGCGACACGATGGACAGGCCCAGCCCGAAGCCCTGGGTGGCGTTGCGCTCCGGGTTGTTGAGCTGGCGGAATTCCTCGAAGATGGCCTCGCGAGCGTCCTCAGGGATGCCCGGCCCGTTGTCCCACACCTGGAACTCCACCCCGTCCGCCCGGCGGCGGCAGCCGACCAGCACGCGCCCCTTGGCGTCCGTACCATTGGGATGGCCGTGCGCGATGGCGTTGGACAGCAGGTTGCGCAGCAGCCGTTCCAGCAGATGCGGGTCGGTGGACACCGCAAGGCGGCTGGGCCGGCAGCGCAGCTCGATGGACGAGGCCTCGGCCACGCCGCGGAACTCCTCGGCCAGACGGGTCATCAGGGCGGTGGGCGAGAAGTCGCTGACCGATACCTCGATGACGCCGGCCTCCAGCCGGGACAAGTCGAGAAGGCCGCTCAGCATGCCGTTCAGGCTGTCGATGGACGCCTTCAGCCGGTTGAGCGATTCCTGGGCGATCGGGTCAGAGCCGACCGACCCGAGCAGGACATGGGCGTAGAGGGCCGCCGCCTGGATCGGCTGGCGCAGGTCGTGGCTGGCCGCGGCGAGGAACTTGGTCTTGGCCCGGTTCGCCGCCTCCGCCGTCTCCTTCGCTTGCTTGAGCTGCTCCTGCGTCCGCTTGCGCTCGGTCACGTCGCGGAAGATCACGGCGATGCGGCGCTGCTCGGGGGCGCCGACCTTGAAGACGTAGAAGCTGAGCCATTTCTCCAGCGGCGCGGCGTAAAGCTCCGTCCGCGTCGATTCTCCGTCGCGCGCTGCGCGGCCGAACACCTCGTACCAGTAATCCTCGAAGGCCGGGCTGATCTCGCGCAGCCGCCGCCCGACGTAATCCTCCCCGGCCATGCGCCGCGCCGCGGGGTTCATCTCCAGATAGAGGACATCCACCGGCCGGTCGTCGTCGAACAGGACGTCGGCGAGGAGGAACCCCTCGTCCATCGCCTCGAACAGGGTGCGGAACCGCCCCTCGCTCTCGGCGAGCTGGACCGTGCGCTCCTCGACCCGCTGTTCCAAAGCGGCGTTGGCCTCCTCCAACTCCTCGGTGAGGACCTGAAGCTCCTCGTAGGAGGTCTGGAGTTCTTCCGACAGATGGTTTTCGTCCCGGCGGAGCGTGTTCAAGCGCTGGTCGGAATCCGCCAGGGCGTCGAGCAGTTCCGCCCGGCGCGTTTCCGACGCGGTGAGGCGTTCGCGCAACGCGGCGATCTCATGCCGCTGCGCGGTCATCTCCTCTTCGAGCTGAATCCGGTCGGCCGCGAGAAGGCGGGCTTCCTCCTGCGCGTCCTCCGCCGTCACCAGGGCCTGTTCCAGGCTCCGGTCCAGCTCCGCAACGCGCTCGCGCAACACTTCGTGCTCGGACTCGCGAGTCTCGTTCCCCGCACGGATGGATGCCGATCTTCCCAAGCCCTCCCCCCTCGCTGGGAACGAATGATTGCACAGACCGCACAACACTGCGCGCGTGGAAAAGTTATAGGACAAAAGCCGGAATTTCCTGGTCAACGCGCTGTTGTCACAACGCATGTATAAACTGTTGTTTCCGATCCATGGATAAGAGGGACATCCTGGCCATCGGAGCTTCCGCCGGTGGGATCACCGCCCTGCGGAGGCTGTTCGCGGCGATGCCGCACGATGTGACAGCCACGGTCTTCGTCGTTCAGCACATCGGCGCCACCCACAGCGTGCTGCCGGTCCTGCTGTCGCGCGCCGGCTGGCTTCCCGCCTTCCATCCCGAGGATGGGGAGCCGGTGCGGGAGGGCTGGATCCACGTCGCCCCGCCCGATCACCATCTGCTTGTCAAGGACGGCTGCGCGCTGGTGCGCCGCGGCGCGCGGGAGAACCGTTGCCGCCCGGCCATCGACCCGCTGTTCCGGTCGGTGGCGGTCGCCTATGGCGTGCGGGCGGTAGGGCTGATCCTGACCGGCACGCTGGACGACGGGACCGCCGGGCTGCGCGCCGTGAAGCGTTGCGGCGGGCTGGCGATGGTGCAGGACCCGGACGACGCCGAATGGCCGGGCATGCCGTGCAACGCCATGCGGCATGTCTCCGTGGACGCCTGCGCCCCGCTGTCCGACCTGCCGGGGCTGCTGGCCCGCCGGCTGGCCGAACCGTGCGGCCCCCCGGTGCCGGTTCCCGACGACATCGCGAGGGAGGCGCGCATCCCGGAGAACGAGTTCGACGCGGTGCCGGAACTCACCGCCGCCGTCGGCAAGCCAAGCACGCTGAGCTGCCCCGATTGCGGCGGCAATCTGGTGGAGATCGAGGATGGGTCGCTGCTGCGCTTCCGCTGCAAGGTCGGCCACGCCTACGGCCCCGCGGCGCTGGCGGAGGCGCATCGGGAGTCGATCGAGCAGGCCATCTGGGTCGCCCTACGCACCCATCAGGACCGCGCCATCATGTTCCAGCGCTTGGCCGAGCGGGCCCGCGAGCATGGTCACGCCGCAGTCGAGGCCAACTGGACCCGGTCGGCGCAGGAGGCCGAGCGGACCGTGGCGATGCTGAAGGAGGTGTTGTCGAGACAGGGGCAGGAATTGGCGGGCAGTCTGGCCGACGAAGGAGAGGATTGATGGAACCGCCTCCAGCCGGTGCCGAACGGGCAAAGGCTGGGCCCCCATGACGGACGGCGCCCTGATCGTGGTCGGCGCGTCGGCGGGCGGGTTGGAGGCGCTGGAAACCCTGGTTCGCGAGTTGCCGACCGATCTGCCGGCGGCGGTGTGCGTCGTCCTGCACATCGGCGATCGGCCGAGCTCGGCGCCCTCGATCCTGGACCGGGCCGGGTCGCTTCCGGCCAGCCACGCCACCGACCGGGAGCCGCTCCGCGCCGGCCGCATCTATGTGGCGCCGCCGGGTTGCCATCTGGTGGTGGAACCGCCCGGGCGCCTTCGCCTGCTGCGCGGACCGCGCGAGAACAGCACCCGGCCCGCCGCCGATCCGCTGTTCCGGTCCGCCGCGCGGGCCTATGGCCCCAAGGTCATCGGGGTGGTGCTGTCGGGTGGGTTGAACGACGGCACCGCGGGCCTTGCCGAGATCAAGCGGCGGGGCGGTATCGCCGTGGTGCAGGACCCCGCGGACGCGCGGCATCCCGGCATGCCGCGCAGCGCGCTCGACCACGTCGCGGTCGACCACTGCGTGCCGGCGGCGGCCATGGGCGCGCTGCTCGCCCGCTTGGCCGCGGAACGCGTTCCGGCTGCAACGCGGCCTGTGGCATCCAAGGTGGCATCCATGGAGGCGCCTATGGAAGGCATGTACAAACTGGAAACGCCGTCCGCCCTGACCTGCCCGGATTGCGGAGGGGCGCTCCGGGAAACCAAGGTGGACACGCTGCCCTATTTCACCTGCCACATCGGCCATCGCTACGGCGCCGACAGCATGGAGGAGGCGCAGCTCCACATGGTGGAGCAGGCGTTCGAGGTGGCGTTGCGGGCCTTGAACGAACGCGCCGCCCTGTGCCAACGCTTGGCCGAGACGGCGCAGGGCGTGGGACAGGCGCTGTCCGCCAAGCGGTGGGACGAGGCCGGGCGCGAGGCGCGCGAGCGTGCGGAGGTGCTGATCCGCTTCCTGGGTGAGGAGTGGGTTCGCCCATCCATTTCCCCCGGAAACGGCGGCGCGCCCGACCGGTTCTGACCGTCTCCTACTCCACCATCGCCTTTTCGCTGCCGTCAGCGCCGAGACGCTGGCGTTCGGTGGTGTCGTGCACGATGGCGACGAGGATCGGCGGCTGTTCCCCGCCGAAATGCTGAAGGCAGACCTCGACCGGATGGGGGCCGCGCTGGCTGCCCTGCATCACCGTCTCGAAGACCACCTCCTGCTTGTCGCCCGAGAGAAGGGGCGCCACGAGCGCCCGGAAGCGCTCCGCCGGCACCTCGGGCATCAGGTCGTGGACGGCCAGTTGCTTCAGATGCTCCAGCTTGTAGCCCAGCTTGGTCTCGGCGCCGCGGTTCACCAGCAGGAAATGGAAGCTGGACGGGTCCAGGAAATAGACCTCGTTCAGGGATTCGCCGATGATTCGCCCAAGATAGCCGGCAAAGGCTTCGGTCCGGGTCTGTTCGGTCACGTCCTCGATGATCAGGACGACGCCGCGGGCCTCCCGCGCCTCGTACAGCAGCGGGGAGAGCCGGACCCGGCAGGCAACCGCGCGGCCGCGCCGGTCCACGGCG
>NZ_JAUQTX010000286.1:0-8073 GCF_059803775.1 Azospirillum sp. UFLA03-27
GGTCTGGAACACCTGTCCCACCAAAACCTGCTTCTTGGCCATAGGAAAACCCTCATCCTGCTGTCGATGCGCGACACGAATCCGCGGCGGTGTGGTCACGCACCATGCACAGTTTAGGCCAGTTTCCTCAAAAGATGGCAAAATGAATTGTAACGAAATGCGCCATGGGCTGTGACCTTTGCATTCGCGCCTCTGCGTACGGCGGTCAGCAGCCCGATTTCGGCAGGGCCTCCACCTTCTCCAGGATGGCGTTCACGGTGAAATCGCCGTAGTCGATCTGCATGGATTCGGCGACGCCGTTCTGCAGCAGCCGCAGGCTCATCTCATACTCCGGCTGGGCCGAATCGCTTTTCAGCGGGAAGAAGGCCATGCGCACCGGCCACGCCTTCTTGCCCTTCAACAGCGGGTCGGCGCCGTCCTCCTTGGCCTGGATGGCCGCGCCGATGACCGTGGACACCTCGGTCGCCCCTTCCGAATCGGCGCCGTCGAAGACGACCCGGTTGAAGAAGGTGTCACCCGCGCTGGCGTGGTCGAGCACCGCCAGGGTGTGGGCCGTCGGGAACATGGTGTTGGGGGGCAGTTCCATGTCCTGGGGCTCCGGCTTGGAGAAGGCGGCGGTGCCGCTGCCGTCCTTGGCCAGCCGGGCGTCGCCGCGCACCTCCTCGTCCTCCTCCCCGTTGATCAGCTTGCGGACGTTGAAGCGGTAACGCTGCCCGTCCTTGGCCTCCCACGTCGTGTAGTTGGTGGTCATCGCCATCTCATCGCCCTCGGCGTAGACGAAGCGGAGCTGGAAGCGCTGCTCCGTCGTCCAGCCGTCGCAGGCGTCGGCCCATTCGAACAGCATGCGGCCCCGCACGTCGCTGACCTTGGAGCTGTTGCGGGCAGACAGCAGCGACATCTTGTAGACGGCACGATGAGGCAGGATGTTCGCCGCCGCTCCCACCGCCGCGCCGGCCGCATTGGCGGGGGCCGCTTGGGCCGCGCCGGTGACGGGAAGGGCAGTCAGGGACACCAGGAACGCGCCGAAGGTCGCGCAAAGGGCGAGGCGGGCGGCGGAGCGGCGGTTCTGCAAAGCGACATCCACAGGTGATTGGCAGCGTCGGATGGATTATGGGTGTTTCGGCGTCGGAGCGGAAGGCCCGACCCCCCGAATAAACGGAAGGCTGAGGACAGAAACATGCGCAGCGACTCTCCCGCATCACGGCCCGCACTCCTGGTGACCCGGCGCCTGCCCGACGCGGTGGAGGCCCGCGCCACGCGCGATTTCGACGCCCGGCTGAACCCGCAGGACCGCGCGCTGTCCGGTGCCGACATCGCCGCCCTGGCGGGGGAGACCGGCGCCGAGGGCATCCTTTGCACCGCCGGGGACCGGCTGGACGCCGCGGCCATCGCGGCCTTGCCCGAGGGCGTGCGGATCGTCGCCACCTTCTCCGTCGGCACCGACCATATCGACCTGAAAGCGGCCAAGGCCCGCGGCCTGATCGTCACCAACACCCCGGACGTGCTGACCGATGCGACCGCCGACATCGCGCTGCTGCTGATGCTGGGCGCGGCGCGGCGTGCGTCGGAGGGCGAGCGGATGATCCGTGCCGGCGCTTGGACCGGCTGGACGCCGACCCAGCTTCTCGGCACCCATCTGGGCGGAAAGCGGCTGGGCATCATCGGCATGGGCCGAATCGGGCAGGCGGTGGCGCAGCGGGCGCGGGCCTTCGGCATGACCATCCACTACTCCAACCGGCGCCGTCTGCCCGCGGAGCAGGAGGCCGGCGCGGTTTACCATGCCGACCCCGAGGCGATGCTGGCGGTCTGCGACGTGCTGTCGCTGCATTTCCCGGCGACTCCGGAAACCACCCACTGGCTGAACGCGGAGCGGATCGAGCGCCTGCCGCCGGGGGCCATTGTGGTCAACACCGCCCGGGGCTCCGTCGTCGATGACGAGGCCCTGATCGCCGCTCTGGCCAGTGGGCGGCTGGCCGCCGCCGGGCTGGACGTGTTCGAGAACGAGCCGAACCTGCACGCCGGGTACCGCGGGCTGGAGAACGCCTTTCTGCTGCCGCATCTGGGCAGCGCCACGGTGGAAACCCGCAACGCCATGGGCTTCAAGGCGCTGGACAATCTGGACGCCTTCTTCGCCGGGGCGGCGGCGCCGGACCGTGTGGTGTGAGGGTGTTACGAGGGGGGCCGTCCGATCCCGGACAGGCCATTTGTTCGAAAGCCGTTCAAAAGAGAAAATAAATCAAAAATAGATAAAATTTTCCGTAATGGGCCGTTCTCCGGGCAGAATCTGCCCAGGGGGCGGCCTTGCCCGGCAGAAGTTGCCGGGACGAAAGGCCTAGGCTCCTGAAAATCCTCATGTGGCACGGCGATTGCTGTGAATTCGGCGCAGCCAGTGCCGATCATGTGGAGAAAGCCCATGAGCGCCGTCGTGACCACCCAGGACCCGGACGTCATTGCCGCCGATCATCACGACGGACTGCCTTTCGACCGTGGGACCCACGACCGTCTGCTGCGAATGCCCCCTTTGCGTGGCTCCCGCATCGCCCATTCGGCGGTGCCCGTGACCGTGGACGCTTCGGCCCTGGAAAGCCAGCTTGCCGAAGCCCGCGCCACCATCGCCGAGCAGCGTGAACGGATCGCCTATCTGGAAAGCCTGTCCATGACGGACGAGCTGACGGGGCTGCTGAACCGCCGCGGCTTCTTCAGCCATTTCCGGCGCGAGATCGCCGCCGCGCGGCGGCAGCGGGCCAAAGGAAACGGCAAGGGCGGCGGGGTGCTGGTCATCATCGATCTGGACGGCTTCAAACGGATCAACGACACCCATGGCCATATGGCCGGCGACGCTTATCTGCGCCAGATCGCCCGGTTGCTCGTCGGTGCGGTCCGTGAGGAGGACGTGGTGGCCCGCCTGGGCGGGGACGAGTTCGCCCTGCTGCTGACGAACACCGACGCGGCCTGCGGCGCCGCCCGTGCCCGGCAGATCGCCACGACGGCGTGCCGGCGCGGCGTCCAGTGGAGCAACGCCGAACTGCCGATCCGTTTCTCCTTCGGGGTGCAGTCCTATGGGGCCGACGACCGTGAGGAGGAGGTGGTCCGCCTTGCCGACTCCCACATGTACCGCAACAAGGCCGGACGTCGCCCACGCTCGCCGGGGCGTAAGGCCGGACAGCCCGTCGCGCGATCCACGGCGAACCGGCGGGCCACCGCCTGAGCCGGGCCGGCGCGCGACCCCCGGATCGGTCAGCCTGTCGCACCCCCCAGGCTGCGCTTGACCGGACGGTGATCCCACCGCAGCATCTGCACCTTTCCGTCGCAAAGGTGCCCGCTCTGAACACGTCTTCGGATCGCCCGAATCCCCCGTCGCCCCACCCCCCGGCCGAGCAATCTTCCATCCACGCTGCCGCCGACGCGATACAGCCGCACGGCGCCCTGGTGGCGTTGCGCAGCGATGGCGCGACGATCCTGGCCTGCAGCGCCAACACGGCGGAATTCCTCGGCTTGGCTCCGGAGCGGCTGTTGGGCCGCAGCGTCGACGTGCTGGAACTGCCGGAGCTTGCGGCGCTGCTGGAGGGATTGGCCGCCTTGCCGCCGGGCCTGCGGGCTCTGGGGCTGCATGCGGTCGTGACGCCGCCGGGTGGGGAATCGCTTCCGGCGTTTCTTCACGAGCATGGCGGGCGGGTGATCCTGGAGGTGGAGCGGCCGTCCGCCGGACCGGAGAGCCGCGGCGCCGCGGCGCCGCCGCCCGGCCCGATGCCGGGGCTTGCCACCCTCCGCGACGCCGCGGGACTGGAGGCGATCGCCGCCCACACCGCCCACACCGTCCGCCGTCTCACCGGGCTGGACCGGGTGATCGTTTGCCGCTTCGACGCCTCGGGCAACGGCGAGGTGGTGGCGAAGGATCAGGCGCCGGATTGGAACCAGGCCGCCCCGGACCTCCATCCCGGAGCGGCCCTGCCGGCGGCCGCCCTCGATGGCGCCCCGGACGCGAGCCCACGGGTGCGCGTGATCCCCGATCATGCGGCGGAGCCGGTTCCCCTGCTGCACGCCGACGCCACGGTTCCGCCGCCCGATCTGGCCCACGCGCAGTTGCGCAGCCCGGCGCCGGCCCGGCTGGATTTCCTGCGGCGGATGGGGGCGGGGGCGGCCCTGACCGTGCCGGTCGTCCATGGCGGAAAGCCGTGGGGGGTGATCTCCGGTCATCACCGGCGCCCTCATGGGGTGCCGCTGGCCACGCGGATGCTGGCGGCCATGGCCGCCGACGCGCTCAGCCTGATGCTGGACACCGCCGAACGCGCCGTGGAGCGCGAGCGCCGCGTCGCGCAGGCGGCGCGGCAAGCCGAGGTGAACCGGGCCAAGTCGGACTTCCTGACCGGGATGAGTCATGAGCTTCGCACCCCGCTGAACGCCATCATCGGCTACGCCGACTTCCTGCTTCATCCGGGAATCGGCCCGCTGACCGACCGGCAGCGCGATTGCATCGGCAACATCCGCGCCTCGGGCGCCCATCTTCTGGAACTCATCAACGACGTGCTGGACCTGTCGAAGATCGAAGCGGGGCATGTCGCGTTGCACGAGGAGGATGTGGACGTCGCGGTCGTGGTGGGCGAGGTCTACGCCCTTCAGGAACTGTCGCTGACGTCTGCGGGGCTGACCTTCGACGCTTCGTTTCCCCGGCCGCTGCCGCGCTTGCGCGCGGATCGGCGATCGCTGCGGCAGATCCTGCTGAACCTGCTGTCCAACGCGGTCAAGTTCACCCCGGCGGGCGGGCGCATCGCCATCGACGTGACGCGCGCGGAGGATCTGACTGGAACCGGCCTGCGCATCGCCGTGATCGATACGGGAATCGGCATCCCTGAGGAGCACCGCCTCACCGTGCTGGAGCCCTTCCGTCAGGTGCCGGGCGAACGCATCCGCAACGGCGCCGGAACCGGTTTGGGCCTGTCCATCGTGCGCTCCCTGGTGGAGGCCCATGGCGGGTGGCTGGCATTGTCCAGCACGCCGGGGCAGGGAACGCGCATCGACCTGCACTTCCCGCCGGAGCGGGTGATCGCATGAGGGAATCTGTGGAATCATGGGGACTTCGCGGCCGGCGGCGGATCGCGGGCGGTATCGCTAACGACAATTTAACCGTCGCGGCGGGACAGTGAACGGGCTATACCGGTCTCTCCGGGTGTGGTCGCTGCAAGCAGGAGCGCGGGTGGCACGATGCTCGCGGAACCGAACAGCCCCAAGAAGGCGCCGATGGACGACCGAACCGTGAAGCGTGTCCTGATCGTCGAGGACAACGAGCTGAACATGAAGCTCTTCCACGATCTGCTGGAAGCGCACGGCTACGCGACGCTTCAGACCCGCAGTGGGATGGACGCCCTGGCCATGGCGCGGGAGCACCGTCCGGATCTGATCCTCATGGACATCCAACTGCCCGAGGTGTCAGGGTTGGAGGTCACGCGTTGGATCAAGGACGATCCGGCGCTCAAGTCCATTCCGATCATCGCGGTGACCGCCTTCGCCATGAAGGGGGACGAGGAGAAGATCCGGGAAGGCGGTTGCGAGGACTACATCGCCAAGCCGATCTCGGTGACGAAGTTCCTGGAAGCCGTTCAGAAGTTCCTCCGCTAACCTGTTACGGGATCGGTCGCACGTTCCATGTCCGCTCGCGTCCTCGTCGTCGACGATGTCCTTCCGAACGTGAAGCTGCTCGCGGCGAAGCTGACGCGCGAGTATTTCAACGTCATCACCGCCAGCAATGGTCCCGAGGCGCTGGAGATGGTGCGGCGGGAGTCGCCGGACATCGTCCTGCTCGACGTCATGATGCCCGGCATGGACGGGTTCGAGGTGTGCGAGAAGATCCGCTCCGATCCCACGACCATGCACATCCCGGTGGTGATGGTCACCGCCCTGTCCGACGGAGCCGACCGCGTGCGCGGGCTGGAGGCCGGAGCCGACGATTTCCTGACCAAACCGGTCAATGATGTCGCGCTGTTCGCGCGGGTGCGGTCGCTCGTCCGCCTGAAAATGATGATGGACGAATGGCGGCTGCGGGAGACGACCTCCGGCCAGCTGGGGGTTCTCGAGCCGACGGGCACGTTGAACAGCGAGTCCTTCGAGAGCGCCCGCGTTCTGGTGCTGGAGGATTCGCGTCTCGATCTGGACAAGGTCACCGAGACGCTGAGGCGCGACCACGCCCACGTGATGGCCGCCGACACCTGCGCCGCGGCGCTGGAGCGCGCGCAGGGCGACGATCTCGACCTCGTGGTGATCAGCCTGACGCTGATGAACGAGGATGGCCTGCGGCTGTGCTCCCAGCTCCGCTCTCACGAGCGGACCCGGCAGCTACCGATCTTGCTGATGGTGGAGGAGGGCGACCTGACCCGCGCCGCCAAGGGTCTGGAACTCGGCGCCAACGACTACATCAGCAAGCCCATCGACCGGAACGAGCTGCTGGCCCGCGCCCGCACCCAGATCCGGCGCAAGCGCTATCAGGAACGTCTGCGCGCGAACTACGAGCAGAGCCTGTCCATGGCGCTGACCGACAGTCTGACGGGCGTCTTCAACCGCCGTTACATCAACGCGCATTTGCCGCGGCTGCTGGAGCGGGCGATCGACAACCACAAGCCGGTGGCGATCCTGCTGTTCGACATCGACCATTTCAAGGTCGTCAACGACAGCTACGGCCACACCGTGGGCGACGAGGTGCTGAAGGAGGTGTCCAACCGCGCCAGCCGCAACCTGCGCACCTTCGATCTGGTGGCGCGGCTGGGCGGCGAGGAGTTCGTGGTCGTCCTGCCGGACACCGATGCCGAAGCGGCGCTGACGGTGGCGGAGCGGCTGCGCGGACGGATCGCCGACACGCTGTTCAAGGTGTCCGCCGACGTGGGCGAGATCCCGGTCACGGTGTCGATCGGCGTGACGGTGGGCGGCCGGCTGGGCGACACCGCCGAGGGGCTGATCCGCCGGGCCGACGAGGCGCTGTACGAGGCCAAGCGCGCCGGGCGCAACTGCACCATCGCCGATCCTCCCGCCAAAGCCCTGCTGTCGCCCTGACGGATGCCGCCCTAACGGATGTCACCCTGACGGAACCGAGCCCGGCAGAGGAGGCAAGGCAGCATACGGACAAGCAAAAGGCCGCCAGAAGGCGGCCTTTCTGATTCCGGCAGTCCGGGAAACCTTACTTGATCTTGGCTTCCTTGAACTCGACGTGCTTGCGCGCCACCGGGTCGTACTTGCGGAACGACAGCTTCTCGGTGGTCTTCTTCGGGTTCTTCTTCTTCACGTAGAAGAAGCCGGTGTCAGCCGTGCTCACCAGCTTGATGAGGACGGTGTTCTGCTTCGCCATGATCTCAATCCCGACTAAAAATCCGTGACCCGCCAGCCCGGCGGGGCGGCGTCGTAGCGGGGGAAGATACCCGCTACAGCCGCGATGTCAAGCCTTTGTAAAGTGGCTGGAAGGGCCGATCCGAGTCCTTTTTTTACCGCAATTCTGGACGGAAAACGACTTAGCGCTCCGCCACCGTGTTGGTGGAGGACAGGGCGACCGCGCGCTGGTAGAGCGCCGGTTCGGCGAGGAGGCGCAGCGCCACCTTCAGGTCCAGTTCCGGCTCATGCTCCTTCCAGGGGCAGGCTTCGCGCAGGCGGGCCAGCGCCTCCTCATCGTCGGCGGCGCGGGCGCGCCAGCCGGCGAACTGGGTCATCGGACGCGCCCGCCCGTCGCGCAGGTCGGACAGCAGGGCGATGGGGTCGTCCTGGCCGGTGCGGCTGGTGCAGACCGTCGGCTGCACGCCCTGGCGGTGCAGGGTGTAGCCGGCGGGCGTGTAGATGCGGCTCCAGGTCAGGAACAGTTCGCCATCGTTGGGCAGGCGTGTCACCGTCTGGACGCTGCCCTTGCCGTAGGAGGAGGCACCCACCACCACCGCGCGGCCCGAATCCTGGAGCGCCGCCGCCACCACCTCGGCGGAGGAGGCGGAACGCCCGTCCACCAGAACCACCAGCGGCATGCCTTCGGCGATGTCGTCGGGGCCGGCCTCGAAGCGCTGACGGCTGTCGGGGTGACGGCCCTCGGTCGTGATGATCTTGCCC
>NZ_JAUQTX010000287.1:0-8009 GCF_059803775.1 Azospirillum sp. UFLA03-27
TCCGTCGAGGACGGTGAATCACGCAGCCCAGTTGCCGTAAACTCCTTCTGAATCGGTAACCCCTGAAAGGGCTCTAGAGCAACCGGCTTGTTGTCCTTGAACAGGAGATGCCGGTCTGGATGAAGGCGAAAAGCACCGAACGTGATCACAGTTCCGGCCGCAGTCTCCGTTCGGAATGGGGCTTGAACCATGATGCGACCTAGCTCCGGTTAGCAAGAATGCGCCATGACGCTGTTGCACTGAGGTCACGAGAGCTGATGCCGGCAGTGCGGCATACCCAAACAATGGAGACAGACGAGGTCGAGCATGCGGTTCTGGAACAGGACGGCGCCATCAATCCCGGTCTACCGGCGGTCGTTGGTATGGAACCCTACAAGACCTCGATGACGTGTTTGTAGCGGCTGAAGCAGGCCTCCACTAGCGTGCGCAGGTGGTAGCGCCAGAACGTCGTGAACAGCTTGGCCAGCATCCGCAACAAGCTGAGCGATGCCCACGGCCGCGGACGCAAAGCGGTCCGCCCGTCGGCACGGCATGCGGAGCTGGCGGTGAACCTCGCTGGGACGGTGGCGGCCTTCCTGGTGTCGACGTGGCAAGCCCGCCAAGCGTCCCAACCATGAAGCGCCCCGCTCCCCAATGTCACGCGGTGCGCTCTCCGCTCATGGCGGCAGCAACGAGGGCCTGCGCTTCGCCAGCCACAGCCCGGCCCGCCTCCCGGCGCTCGCTGTAGCGGTCGGTCAGATAGTCGCTGCGGTCGCGCACCAGCAGGGTGAACTTCACCAGCTCCTCCATCACGTCCACCACGCGGTCGTAGTAGGGCGACGGCTTCATCCGGCCGGCCTCGTCGAACTCCTGGAACGCCTTGGCCACCGACGACTGGTTCGGGATGGTCACCATGCGCATCCAGCGCCCCAGCACCCGCATGGCGTTGACCGCGTTGAACGACTGCGACCCGCCCGACACCTGCATCACGGCCAGCGTGCGCCCCTGCGTCGGCCGGACCCCGCCGCTCTCCAGCGGAAGCCAGTCGATCTGGCATTTCAGAATGCCGGTGATGGTGCCGTGGCGCTCCGGGCTGACCCAGACCTGCCCCTCCGACCATTGCGACAGCGCCCGCAGTTCGGCCACCTTGGGGTGGTCAGGGGGTACGCTGTCCGGCAGCGGCAGGTCGCGGGGATCGAAGACGCGCGTCTCCGCCCCCATGCGCTGGAGCAGACGCGCGGCCTCCTCGGTGAGGAAGCGGCTGTAGGAGCGCTCGCGCAGGGAGCCGTAGAGCAGCAGGATGCGTGGCGGGTGGGTGGACACATGCCCAGGCGTCAGCTTGCCAAGGTCCGGCGGCTCGAAATAGCGCTCGTCCAGGCTCGGAAGGTCCGCGCCATTCTCACTATCATGCTCAGACATGCCGACACTCTCCGGTGATGGTTCCATGGCGGAGCCGGGCCATCAGGCGCCGGCCCGCCCCTCGTACCAGGGCTTGGTCGCCTTGACGATCTTCACCACCGACAGCATCACCGGCACCTCGACCAGCACGCCGACGACGGTGGCGAGCGCCGCCCCGGAGCCCAGGCCGAACAGGCTGATGGCCGCCGCCACCGCCAGCTCGAAGAAGTTCGAGGCGCCGATCAGCGCCGCCGGCGCCGCCACGCACCACGCCACCCCGAACCGGCGCGACAGCCAGTAGGCCAGCCCGGCGTTGAGGTAGACCTGGATCAGGATCGGCACCGCCAGCAGCAGGATGACCAGCGGCTGGGCCAGGATCTGCTCGCCCTGAAAGCCGAACAGCAGCACCAGCGTGGTCAGCAGCGCCACCAGCGACACCGGCTGCAGCAGCGACAGCGCGCGGGCCAGGGCGGGCTCGCCGCCCGACGCCAGCAGCATGCGGCGCCAAAACTGGGCCGCGACCACCGGCAGCACGATGTAGAGCGCCACCGACAGCAGCAGCGTCCCCCAGGGCACGGTGATCGACGAGACTCCGAGCAGCAGCCCGACCAGCGGCGCGAAGGCGAAGATCATGATCAGGTCGTTCAGCGCCACTTGGCTCAGGGTGTAATGCGGCTCGCCCTCGCACAGGTTCGACCAGACGAAAACCATCGCCGTGCAGGGGGCCGCCGCCAGCAGGATCAGGCCGCCGATGTAGGAGGGGATCTCCTCCGCCGGCAGCAGCGGAGCGAACAGGTGGCCGATGAACAGGGAGCCGAGGAGCGCCATCGAGAAGGGCTTGACCGCCCAGTTGATGACCAGCGTCACGCCGACGCCGCGCCAGTGCTCCTTGACCCGGCCCAGCGCGCCGAGGTCGATCTTCAGCAGCATCGGCACGATCATCAGCCAGATCAGCACCGCCACCGGCAGGTTGACCTTGGCCAGTTCGGCGGCGGCGATGGCCTGGAACAGCCCGGGGGCCAGATGGCCGAAGGCGATGCCCGCGACGATGCACAAGCCCACCCAGACGCTGAGGTAGCGCTCGAAGAGGCCCATGGCGGGGCGTTCCGCCGGGGCGGCGTGGATGTCAGCCGTCATGTCGATGGTCCTGTCAGGAGGCTGGGGTGACGCGCCGCCCGGCGGCGTCGACGACCGGCTCGCCGTCTTCCTTGGCGAAGGCGCCGCGCTGTGGAGCGGGGAGGAGATCAAGGACCGCTTCCGACGGCCGGCACAGGCGCACGCCGAGCGGCGTCACTACGATCGGCCGGTTGATCAGGATCGGATGCGCCATCATGGCGTCCAGCAGCGCCGCGTCCGTCAGCGCGGGATCGTCGAGACCGAGTTCGGCGTAGGGGGTGCCCGTCTGCCGGAGCACGGCCCGCACCGGAATTCCCATGCGGCGGATCAGCGTCACCAGTTCGTCCCGGCTCGGCGGCGTCTTCAGGTACTCGATCACCGTCGGCTCGACGCCGCTGTTGCGGATCAGCCCCAACGTGTTGCGCGACGTTCCGCAGTTGGGGTTGTGATAGATGGTCACCACGCTCCCGGCCACCAGATCCTCGGCCGGCTGCGCGAGGTCCGCGCGCAGGCAGACGGCGCTCCCCGGGCACAGGCCGGCGAACTGCGCACTGGACTGGATTGCCGAAGGAGCTAAGGCCCGCTCCACCCGCTGGAAACCGAGACGTTGGAAGAAGCCGGCGGCGCCGGTGGTGAGCAACCACAGCCGCTCGACCCCCAGTGTGACCGCCTGTGCGCACACGGCCGCCACCACGATGCGGCCGCCGCCGGCGCCGCGCCGCTCGGCCGGCACGACCACGGAACGCAGCAGGGCATCGGCGCCATGGACCTCCAGCCCGCCATAGCCGAGCGTCCCCTGATCGTCCGCAACGCGCCAGAAGCGCCGGCCGGGCTCGCCGAGATCGTCGGTCGGCAAGCCGTTGGCTGCCAGCAGGCGGGCAAGCGCCGGGCGCTCCGCGTCGGCCAGCGGGGTGACGCACTTGGTCATGCGTCGTTCCCCGCGGCCATGTCGTCGAGCCTGCGCTTCAGGGCCAGCCGGTCGAGCGAGGTGAAGGGCAGGCTGGCGAAGGCCTGGATGCGGCGCTGGATCTGTCCGAACACCGTGGCGGTGAAGGCGGCCTTCTCGGCGTCCGAGCCTTGGGCGCTCGACGGGTCCGGGAAGCCCCAGTGCGCCGTCATCGGCTGGCCCGGCCACACCGGGCAGACCTCGCCGGCGGCGCTGTCGCAGACGGTGAAGATGAAGTCCATATGCGGCGCCCCGGGCTGGGCGAACTCGTCCCAACTCTTGGAGCGCAGCGTGGCGGTCGGAAAGTCGAGGCGCTCCAGCAGGTCGTGGACGTGCGGGTTGAGGCGCCCGGTCGGCTGGCTGCCGGCGCTGTAGGCGCGGAAACGGCCGCGGCCCTCGCGGTTGAGCAGGCATTCGGCCATGACGCTGCGGGCGCTGTTGTGGGTGCACAGGAACAGGACGTTGTAGACGTGGTCGGTCATTGCGGGATCGCCTTTTCCAAGCCGCGGGGGCGGCGGGTCGGGTCAGGTGTCGGGGCCGCAGCTCGCCGGGCTGCAAGCACCCGCCTGGAGGAGGTCGGTTGAGCACAGCTCGGGACGGCCCTGGCAGCAGTCCTCCATCAGGAAGGCGATCAATTGCCGGGTGCCCTCGTAGTCACAGGCGTAGAAGATTTGCCGCTGGACCCGCCAGGAGCGCAGCAGCCCGGCGCGTTCCAGCGTCGCCAGATGGTGCGACAGCGTCGAGCCGGGCACGCCAACCTGCTGGGCGATGTCCCCGGCGGTCAGCCCGTTCGGTCCGGCCTGGATGAGCAGGCGGAACACGGCCAAGCGGGTGTCCTGGGCCAGGGCGGCGAAGGCATCGATGGCGTTCTTCGTTTCCATATTTCGACGATAGTCGAATCATCGATATGAGGCAAGTGGTTTGCTTCTCGGCGCATCACCCCTCGCTCTCTGGCCGATCCGCTCAATGTGGCGGTTGTGGATGTCCGATGCCTGCGACCACCCTCTCCAGCAGCTTGAAGACGGAGAACAGCGTCACCACGGTCAACGCCTTGATCGTTTCGCCGACGGTCAGCACGCCCGCCCTGACCATGTTGGCCAACACCCAGCCGGGTTGGCTTCAACGTGTTCTCCGGGACGGAGTGGAAATGTGGTGAGGAGCGGCATCAGCCATTTCGCGCCATGCCTTTTGATTCAAGCATCGGACCGCCGCCGCGGACAGTTGGCGCAGCACCGCACGACGTTGGCGCGCTCGGAGCTTCCCGGTCGGCAAGGGGCCATGGGCGTCCAAGGCGAACTGGACGGCCTGCGCGATGTGATGGTGGATCGAGAGGAACATCGTCGGCCTCCTCGGCGATGACCTGGAACTCCGCGTCGATCGTCCGCGTGGTATCTGGGGCCGTCAGCGCCGGTATCGATGGGGACATGCCGTGGGACGGGCCGCTACTCGCCTTTCGGCCGGCCAACATATGGCCTGGGAGGTGTGGAGCCCGATCCGGCCTTGCGGAGCGAGTTGCGCACGGCACTCGCCGGCTTCATCGGCCGGCCGCTGTCCATGGCGCTGATCGCCAACGCGCAAGCGGCCGTCGCGGGGGGCTATCGGGACGTCGGCGACCCGTTCGTCTCGGTCAGCGTTCCCCCGCAGGAAATTTCCGCCGGCATCCTCAGCCTGCAGGTGATCAAGTTTGGATTGGGCCGAGTCTCCACCCAGGGGGAGGGCCAGGGCCGGGGCCGCACCAGCGCGCCAACCGTGCCCGCTCGGCGGTGCGGTCCGTTGTCGAGCATGTCTTCGCGGACCAGAAGGAGCGCATGGCGTTGTTCATCCGCACCATCGGCCTCGGTCGCGCGACGGTGAAGATTGGCATCGCCAACGTTGCCTACAAGTTTCGACGCCTGATCTGGCTCGAGGGGCAAATTGCGCCCGTATAGCGCCAAAACCGTCGCATACTTCCGACTTTTCAGCCAAAACCGAGAGCTCATCCCCCAAAAAAACGCCGTTTATCCCTTCCCGTGGCCCCTTGTTACCATCAACCCGCACTCAGAGGCGGTTTATCGAGGTGTTCTGCTGCCGGGCCGAGAGGCGCCAACAATCCTGCAGTCTTTGGTCGGCGGAACCATCGACGTCGACCACCCCACAGCCAATTGGACGGAACTGCTGCGGCTGGCAACCTCGATCCGTTCGGGCACTGCGACGGCCTCGGCCATACTACGGCGGCTTGCGGCTTACCCACGGCAAAATGGCTTGGCCTTGGCACTTCGGGAACTGTGCCGTATTGAACGCAGCGCGTTCACCTTTCAGTGGTTGCGTGAGCCTGAACTTCGTCGACGCGCCAACGCCTGACTCAACAAGGGAGAGGCACGGAATGCCCCGGCCAGGGCGATCTTCTTCAATCGCCTGGGGGAAATGCGTGATCGCAGTTTCGAGAATCAGGTCTTCCGCGCCTCGGGGCTGAACCTGCTGGTGTCGGCGATCATCCTGTGGAACACACGCTATCTCGAAGCTGCCTTGGCCGAGTTGGCAAGCCAGGGCCATGCCGTCGTGTAGTGACCCCTGTGCGGGTTTGCTTGCCCTGGCGCTCGCCATGGACTGCCATCACGAGCAGGTTTTCGCCCGCCGCCCTTCCGTCCGGACCAGCCGCCTGCTGGGGTGGGCGGGATGACTGGGGCTCGTGCTGTCGCTGTCGCCCGCGGTGCTGGTGTCGATGCTCCCACACGCGCCGCGGGCTGCGTTGAGGCTCGGTCCCACGGCGCTGCTCTGCGCCCCGTTCCCTGCACTTCTTGGATGAGGACGCGGTTTTTCCGCAACGCCGCCTTGCGTCCGGCGCCTGTGCGCGAAGCCGAGGAAATGTTTCACCATTGTGAAAATATGGATATCCTGCACAACCGTGGAATGCCCCCGGCCGTGTGAGCGGACCGTGGCCGACACAGGAGAACGGGCAATGAGCGGACGGACCTCTCCCATCGCATCGGCGGTACCCGGACGCATCCGCGTGCGCCACCCGCTGCTGCGCCGGACCGACCGCTTCCAGGAGGCGCTGGGCCGCCTGGAGACTCTGAATGCCGTCCGGGTGACCGGGAGCAACCCGGCGGTGGGCAGTGTTCTGCTGAGCTACGATCCCGCCGTGTTGATGCCGGATGACGCCCGGTCCCAGGTGGAGGCGCTGCTGTCGGCGGTCCTGCACCCCGCTGAGGCTTCTCCGGTACCGGACGACCCCGCCCCCGTCGCGGAAAGCAAGCCGGCCGCTCCGGAGCTGAAATGGCGGATCAACCGTACGGCCAAGATCGGGATGATGGGCAGCATGGCGGCGACCCTGGCGGCGCTGGGGGTGGGCAAGCGCGTCCATGCCGGCTTCGGCACGCTGTTCGTCGCCTTCATGCTCGTCCACATGACCGTGCAGCGCAAACGCCTGTTCCAATGAAGGATTGTGACCCAAGCATGCCCGACGATTTCCTGAACCGGCTGGCCGCCGCCCTGACCATCGCGCACCACATTCCGGGCCGGGTGCGGCTGAAGCTCGACGGCGCCGCGGAGCGCGGTCTGGCGGCGCTGGCGGACGACGCCAAGGCGCTGCACCGGGCGCTCACCGGGGCGGAGGGCATCCGCTCCGTCGCGCTGAACCCGCTCGCCCGCTCCTGCACCATCGAATACGACCCCACGGTGATCCCGCCCTCGGCGTGGCCGGATCTGCTGCGGGGGGAAGCCAGCGCGGCGGCGGGGACGCTGCTGCGCATCGCCACCGCCGGGTTTGCGGGCGGTGCGCCGGAAAGGAGACCATGATGCTGCCGCTTCTGACATTCGCGTCCGGCGTGATCGCCGGGGCCATCGGCGTCCGGATGATGAAAAACGCCAAGGTCAAGGCCGATCCGAAGATCGCTGACCTAAAGTCCGTCGATGTGAAGGCCGCCGCCCGCGAGGGCGCCGGCAAGGCCCAGACCGCGGTGCGCGAGGCCGCGGTCACCGGCCTGCTCGCCATTGAGCGGACCTCCGCCGGTCTGCGCTCCCGCCTCGCCACGCCCGTGGACGCGGCAGCGGAGGAGCCGGTTGAGGAAGCCCCAGCGGATGTGGCGCCCGCAAAGGAAGATGTGGCGGAACCGGTGAAGTCCGAGCCGACGCCGTCCGCCGCACCGGGGGCCGCGTGAAACGCGCGAAGCGGCGCGGCGCGGCGCGGGGCTCCGGCACGCTCGCCGCCGACTTCACCCGCGGCATGGTGGCGACCGGCCTGCTGACCGCCGTCCAGGACCGCTGGGTGACGGGCGCCGAGCCTCCCGCGCCGCGCACCATCCTGCGCCACGGCCTGCAGGGCGGTGCCGCTCTGGCCGCCGCCAGCGTCGCCGCCGATGCCCTGCGCAACCGCGACTACGTGCGCCTCGCCCTGGCGGTCGCCGCCGGGGCGGCGGGCGTGGTCATGATCGAATATCTGCTGAATCCGGCGGACGAGCCGCCGCAAGAACTGCCGAAGAACGAGGGCTCCCATGGCTAAGAAGACCAAGAAGGCGTTGAGGAAGCTGAAGAAGCAGCAGCGCCAGTACCTGTCTCTTATACACATCTGACGCTGCCGACGATTATACGC
>NZ_JAUQTX010000288.1:0-7902 GCF_059803775.1 Azospirillum sp. UFLA03-27
ATGAGTTCCCTCCCAACGAATGCGCCAACTACTTCACCGCCGCCGGCTATGAACCGGAGTAACTGGAAAATGCTCTAATCGGGGGAATCGTGGAAACAGGCCCGCCGGGTTTTCTCCCGGCGGGCCCGTTTCATTCGTGCGTCGGTTCGCGGGACCGCGGCGGTGAGTGGATCGTGTACCGGGCGTCGGAAGGAACCGAAAGGCTTCAGGCACGTTGTCGGGCGACCACCCGTCAGATCCGCGTCAGATTGGCCAGGCGCGCCACCAGACCAGGCGTGATGTCCGTGTTGGCCTCGATCACTGCCATGAGCATCCTCACGTCATCGGGGTGGTCCAGAACGATGCCAATGGCGTCGACCTTGGACCTGTTCAGCGAGTCCGGTTGGACGCCGACGAGCTGCTTGATCGCGCCCCCGAAGTCCGTTTCCTTCAAATTCAACTCTGTCAGGGCATGGTCGACCTGGCCTTCGAACGCGACCTGGACCCCGACATTGAAATCCAATCTTTCATAGATTGGAAAGAGCCCTTTCTCAATCGCCTCGGACAGCGAGAAATTGCTAGTCGCCAGGGTGAGCGGCATGGCCACCATTTGCAGCGCGTTCATGACCGGGGCCGGCACGCTGTCCGAGATGATGACCGTGGAGCTGGAACCGACCTTGGCCGGTAGCGTCTTCAATTGACGGATTTTCCCTTCGGAATTGGGAATGCGATCATTGATGATGAGTGTGTCGCTTTGGTCCATCTGAAACGGATCGGCGATCTTGGTCGCGCCATAGATCCCGATGATCAGCGCCGGACCGCCGGTCCTCGCCACATGCGCGCTGACCGCGGTGACCCAGCCCCGAACGCTGAGCGCCTTGTTGGCGTAACCGATGTAGATGGCGGAGTTTCTGTCGATGAGCTGGAGAATCTCGGACGTGGTCCGGTTGGTCTCGGCACCCGCCTCCAGCACGGAGCGCAGATCGACCGGCCCGGATCGGCCTCCGGAATTGTAGAAGGCGCCGATTTCGCCGTGCCCCATGCCCATGAAAGCGTGATGCGGGTCGTTGGCGAAGTTGACCACGTTGGCCCTTCCGGCCGGCGTGTTCTCACCGTCCTTTCCCAATTGCACCAGTTGGCCTCCCCGGTAATCGAGGGTGCCATATTCATAGAGCCGCAGATTGCGGACCTCCGCCAATTCGGGATTGGTTCTGCGCATCACATCCACCCGCGTGGGCAGCGACCCGTCTTTGACCGCAACCGGATCGGACAACGGCCCTTCGATCACGAAATCCCCGGGCTTGATCTCCTTCAGCATGGTTTTCGGAGTCATGAACCGGTTGGCGTTGAAGGAGGTGCCGGGGGAGAAGGCGCTCTTTTCCTCCTTCACTCCCGTCGCTTTCAAACCGAGTCCCTGGAGCAGACCGACCGTGCGCACGATGAAGGCGGTATCGCCCTGACCCATGGCGCTGAAACCCATCACGTAGAACGTCATGCCCGTGTCGGAGCGCAGAAGCGCCAGATTTTCCTCGTAGGATGGGTCATGCGCGAGGCGCTCGTTCAAGGCCTGCGCCGCTTCCTTCGCCTCGGTCGTTTTGGTCGGCGGACGGTTCGGCAACAGCGCCGGCGGGCGGTACCTGCCCGGTTTGATCATTTGGCGGCGTTTCGCCTCCAGCTTTGAGAACCCGAATTCCTCCTGGTCCTGGGTGGCGCTGTGCATGAACCCCTCCCACGCCCGGCCCGAGCCGGGACTCTGGGCGAGGTTCTCGACCCACCGAAGCGTCGCATTGCCCGGCCCGCGCCGCAGTTCGGCCAGGGCTTCGGTGGCTTGCCGGTCGGCGGACGGCGCCGCGCGTCGGAGCATCCCTTCCAACTTGCCGTCGAAGGTTTCGAAGGCGGCGTCGAGGCAAAGCTCGCCGGTCCGGGCGCCGTAGAGCGCGATCCGGGACGGGCAGCGCAACAGGCCGGGGTCAAGGGCCAGCAGATGGGCCCAGCGGCGGTCGAGCCGGCTCCAGAGATCATCCGATTCCGATCCGGACATTTTCGATCTGAACAGGGGCAGGTCGGCCAACGCCTTCGGGTCCAGGCCGATGCCCCAGACGGGATCAATGAGAACCTCCACCACCCGGCTGCGCAGCCGGGTGCGCAGTTGCTCCAGGGCATCCGTCGTCATCGCCCCGACCTCCGTCGGGAAATCCTTCAGAACAGCCTTGTCCGCGTCGGCGAAGTCGTTCCAGGGAAGGGGCGTGGTCCGCAGGGTCCGCAGCATGGTCTCGATGCGGTCGAGCGGCGCGTCGGGATTGCCGAGCGTCTCGCCGAGCGGCTTGAGACAGCGCAGGAGCGACACCGCGTCCCGCCCGTCGGGATCACCGGTCAGATAGGTGTTGATCTCCGCGTCCGTGGCGGTGAGGAAGCTCTTCAGATGGACTTGGCCCGTCATGCCCGTGGTCAGCCACCCGATCCGTCTCTCGATGGCCTCGTCAATGACCGTGTCGGCGGCCTTCGCGTCGTTGTCGGCGAGCGCCGGGCGGACCGACTCCCACAGGCCGCGGTCCATGACGGGTTCGATGCCGCCGTAGATGATGCCGATGATCCGGCCGGCCGGGGCGCACAGCGGTGCGAAGGCCGGCATCGCCGCCACCGACATCGGATAGTCCAGAATGATCGTCCGGACATCCAGCCCCGACTGCGTCAGCGGCTTCACGATGCTGCGGACCATCTCCTCCGTCGTCCACGGCCCCGGCGACAGGCGGTCGCCGCCGCCGCTTCCCTGGTTGACGACCAGCAGCCTGAGGGTCCGGCCGGCGGACCCCTTGGCGAGGTCGGAAAGCTGGAGCGCGACCTCCGCCGGATTGGCGCCCAGCGTGATCCTTGCGGCGTCGTCGGGATAATAGCTTCGCGGGTAATCGGCGTCGGCGCCCTGCGCCAGCTCCGCGCTGCTCAGCATCAGATGGCGGCAACGGCCCAGGCGCAGAGCCTCCAGCGACGGGTCGGCGCCTTCCGGCGTTCCGGTGCGCAGGCTTGCGTCGATCAAGGCGTTCAGCGTGCCGGCCAGCCGGTTGTGCACGGCGACATCGTCCGTCAGCACCACGCTTTCGCAGACTGACCGGATCGTGTCGGACAGAGCGGCGACGGGCACTCCGGCGAGCAGCGAGAGGGGTGGCCCGCCTTCCGCGGCGGCCGTCACGGAGAGTGTGGCCCCAACCGGGGCGTAGCGGAAGGGGCCGAGATCCACCTCGGCGTTCCAGACGATGACCAGCCGCCCGCCGTCGCGCTTCAGCGCGAGGTTGCCGCCATGGGTGACCAGCCAATCCTCGATCAGCGGAGCGGTGGCGGTGAGCAGTTCGTCCGGTTGGCGCCCGGTCCCGCTGTCCTGGAGCAGGATGGCGAGGGGGGCCGCCGTCGCGGCTTTTTCCCGCCGTGGCCCGGAATGCTCCAGATGCAGAACCGCCGCCCAGGGACCTTCGATCACCGGTTGGACCCCCAGGCTTTTCAGCGTCGCTGCCAGGGTGGCCAGCGTGTCGGGGGCGTCGAAGCGGGCGCGCAGGAAGGACGCGCGTTTCTCGATATGGTCCTCCATGACCGTCGACACCCACAGGCCGAAGCCCACGGCGCTCGCTGTGGCCGCGGCCCCGTCGCTCCAGGCTCCTTCGCTCTTGGCCGCCCTGATCGCCTCCGAGACCGTCTCAGGCAGGGTGGCCAGCTCCGCGTAATCGGGAAGCCGGGCGGCGAACCAGCCGTCGAAGGCCGCCGCCAGCGCCTTGTCCGTGGCAAGACCGTAGCCCTGGCAGGCTTGTTCCAGCATCACGACGAGCAGCCGCTGGACCGTGGCGTCGTCGAGTCCGTCGATGGCCTTCAGCGACAGGGGGACGATGCCCTCGCGGATGCGGGCGCGGATCGCCGCGATGCCGTCCGCCGTCGCCCGATCCTGGCTGGCCAGCAGGCCGTGAAGCCGCGTGATCAGCGCCGGAGCGGCGTTCCCCGGCGGGAGCGAGGATTGGCACAGCGCATTGATCGCCTGCAGGGCCGAGGTGATCCGATAGGCCTCTCCAGGGCGGGGCAGGCCGTCCTCAAGCCGCACGTCTCCGGTGAAGCGCCGCCACTGCTGCTGAACGGCCAGCGTGCCGTGACGCGGGATGGTCACATCGACCAGCACGGCGGCGCAGTCGTTGCGCCCGTAGTCCGAGGCACCCCGGCTTCCGATGCCCGTCACCCCGTCCTCCGTCACCCCGCTGCCTGCGTCGTCCGTTGGGAGTTCCGTGGGCGTCGCGCCGGCGAGCCGGTGCAGCAGCCCGTACAGCTCCAGCTTGAGCGAGAACAGCGCCATGACAAGGATGTTGTGCAGACGCTGGAACAGGGCGAACCAGGACGGTGCCGACAGGCTGGGGTTGACGAGCAGCTGGGCGGTCCAGCCGTTCGCGCCTTCGCTGCCGTCCTCCAGGACGATGAACCGGCTGTTCCCGGACGGATCGGTTTCCGCCATCCGCTGCG
Source organism: Azospirillum sp. UFLA03-27 (assembly GCF_059803775.1). Lineage (NCBI taxonomy): Bacteria > Pseudomonadati > Pseudomonadota > Alphaproteobacteria > Rhodospirillales > Azospirillaceae > Azospirillum > Azospirillum sp. UFLA03-27. The sequence goes on from NZ_JAUQTX010000288.1 coordinate 4,471, forward strand.
CCAACGTCCGCAAGCGGCTGCGCAGCCACCCCGCCAGTTGCGGATAGCCGCCGTTGAGGAGACGGGTCATCGCGCGGTCGGCGGCGGCCAGCCGGTCCGCGGGCAGCGGAAGGTCATGCCGGACCTTGAACCGGATGGCGAGCCGGAGGCGGCAGGCCGCTTCGGCGGCGTAGGACAGATGAACGCCCCCGGCGGCCTGCGTCGCGTCGCCCAGCGCGTCGGTGATCCGGGCAAGGCCCGCCACGATGGCCGTCACCGCGTCCCAGCTTTGCGCCGCCGCAATGTCCTGGTCGAGGCCGAGCAGTTGTCGCCGCTCCTCCGCAAAGGGGGCGGTGCCGCCAGCCTCCTCCGGTCCGGCGAACGCGTCGATCAGCGGCATCAGAACGTCGCGTGCGTCGCGCAGCCGGCGCGAAATGGCGTCGTCCCCGATGGGCTTGCCGTCCTTCGCCTCTCCGACGACGCGCAACGCCTGCTTCAACAGATCGAGGGCGGCGTTCAGCCGGTCGTCGGGAAGGGGAAAGCGCTCGCCTTCATAGATCGCTCCCGGCGCCACGCCCAACAGTGCCGTGTTTCCGTCGTCCGCCACGAACAGCCGGTCCATGGCGGCGGTCTGGGCGGTGGCCCGCTCGCCGGGTGCTTCGATCCCCAGGGAGGACTCCCGGACCATCCGCAGCCAGGCGGTCTGCAATGGTTGGAGCGGGTGGACGGCGGCGGCGGTCCAGCCGCGCATGGCGTCGCGTTGGGACGCCGCCGTCACCGGCAGGCCCAGCGCCGTCGCGGCGTGGGCCACCGCGTCCATGCTCGCCTCCACTGGGGTGGAGGGCGGGGTGGAGTACGGGGATTCGGACGCGACAACGATCAATCTCCGGCGCGTGCGGGACGGCATGCGGGATGTCCTTCGGCTCGGTTGGGGGCGTGTTCGGGAATGGGCGGAAACGCGCCCGCCCCGCGCGCCCCGGTGGGGCCGCGCGGCGTCGCGGTCCCACCGGGGCGGCGGATCATCCGGGCTTTACAGGGCCGGGTCGCCCTTGCTGTTCATCGCCCGCGCGATCTGGGCGCTGGCCGCGGCCATGGCCTGCTGCGCCGCCTCGTTGGCTGCGGTGACGGCCTTCTGCTGCTGCTCGCTGGCCTGCTGCATCGCCTGACCGCCGCTGCCGCTGCTGGCCCGGAGGGCCTGAGACATCGCCTCCTGCGCCTGCGACATGGCGCCCTGCTCGTCGGCATGGCCGCCGGGGTGCGCGGTCAGGCCGGGGATCGCCTCCACGGCGTGGCCGGCGAGCTGGATGGCCTGCTCGACCGCGGACAGGGCCTGCTCGGCGGCGGCGTTCACACTCTTCACCGCACGGTCGAGCAGCGCGCTGGCGATTTCGGCGGGCGTCTTGGCGCCGGTTTCGAAGGGCGACGCATTGGGCGTCGCATCGGTCGCCGGTGTCGTCAATGACGGTGGCGATGGCGACGGTGGCGGAGCGGCGGGAGGCGGCGTGTCCGGCGGCGCCGGAGCGGCCGGCGGTTCAGGGTTCGGGCTGCTGGGGGGCTGGGAAACGCCCATCCTTCGATCTCCTTCGTCCGGTTCGGTTTTGCGGGGCGCTGGCCGGCGTCTCCGTCAGCGCCGGCGTCTCCGCCGCTGATGCGGTCGGCGTGGATGGCGCAGAGGCTGGCGCGAAAGGCGGTGCAGAAGGCGCCACCCCGGTCACGGCCGGCAGGGGCGGGTCAGGCGGCGGTGGCGGTGGTGACGGCCGTGGTGGTGGCGGGGGGATCGGGGCGAAAGCAGCGCAGCGAGATCACCCCCGCGGCCCCCATCTGGATTTCCGCCTGAACGCCCTTGCCGAAGACGGGGAAGAGACAGGACGCGCCGTCCTGGCCCATGATGCCGCGTTGCGGCGGCGTCGCCGACAGCAGGGTCTGCGCCCCGGCGAGATAGCCGGCCACCAGCACGCGCACCGCGTCGCCGGTCTCGTCCCGGAAGGCCGTGTCGCGGACGATCTGCAGGGCACCGTCCGACAGGCGGGCGAAGCCGACCGGCCGGCCGCGCTTCTGCCAGTTGGAGACGGCCCGCGCCACGTCCGCCGGGGCGGCCAGCGGAGCGACCTGCGGGCATTCCAGAAAGCCGAACAACTGTGGAAGAATGGTTTCCAGCGCGCCGCCGGCCCGCTTCTTCCGGTCGTCCGGCGTCGCGGTCAGGGAGCCCAGCCGGTTCACGTAGATCAGATAGAATTGATAATAGTCGGCGAACTCCTGCACGGTGCGTGCCTGGTCCACCGCGAAGGCGGCCGCCTCCCTCTGAAGCTCGGGGTTGGCCGTCCCCTGGCTTTCCTTGCGGTAGAGCAGCTCCTGCACCGCCAGCTGCTCGTCGAAGCCCATGAACTGGAAGACCGGAGCCCCGGAGACCCCCAGCCCGGCGAGGAAGGACGCGCTGGCGGCGAAGTCGTCCTGGGTCAGGAGATTGTGGTCGGCGAGGATGCGCTTGACCTGGGCCGACACCGTGGCGCTGGCGTCGCCGGATTCGGCGTCGGCCAGCGTGCGCAGGCTGTCCACCCCCAGCGTCATCAGCTTCACCGGGCTGACCATCAGCTTCATGGTGGGCAGCAGGGCCAGCCGCGTCGCGTGAAGACCCTGCTGGACCTGCTCCACGAGCGTGCTCTCGTCCGGGAAATCGTAGCGCGGACCGGCGTTGCTGATGGCCCAGTCGAGCCACTCCGACCCGCCATCGATGAAGGCGAGCGCAAGCCGCCCCAGGTCGGTGAGCCCGGCGCGGTTCTGGATCATCTTGTTGGCGACAGAGACGGTCATGGTGGGGACACCTGCGTAAGGGTCAGCTCGACGGGAAGCTATTCAGGACCGTGGAGGCCGCGGTACCGATGCTGGTGAAGTCGTTGGCGGCGCTCGTCATCATTCCCTGGGCCTGGGTCAGGGCGGTGACGTATTTCGGGTCGCCCGTCGCCAGGAGCTGCGCCATCGCGACACCGATCGCCGTGGTGGCGATGGTGGAGACGTTGCGCAGCGTGTCCGTCGCGTCCTGCACGGCCATGGCCGTGGACTGGGCGACCGCCTGATAGGCTTTCCCCGCGCCGCTGGTGGTGACGACCTGCTGGCTCATGGTCGCCGTCTGCGTCTGGTTTATGACGTCAATGATCTGCGCATTGACCTTCGTGGGCTCCGACATGAAGGCTCCTTGCTCGTTGTGGCCTGGACGGCCGGCCGCTGGGGGATGGGCGCGGGGTCAATCACGACCCGCCGCTGACGGTGCTGTTTCCGGTTCCGCCGGCGACGGTGCCATTTCCGGTTCCACCGGCGACGGTGCCGTTCCCGGTTCCACCGCTGACGGTGCTGTTCCCGGTGCCACCGCTGACGGTGCTGTTTCCGGTTCCGCCAGCGACGGTGCTGTTTCCAGACTGTCTCTTATACACATCTCCGAGCCCACGAGACTATAAC
>NZ_JAUQTX010000289.1:0-7816 GCF_059803775.1 Azospirillum sp. UFLA03-27
AGCCCGTGCACCGCCACGGCGTCCGGCGGCACGTCGCGCTCCGGGTTGACGTAGCAGTGGAAGGTCTTGCCGGTGGCGACGTGGTTGTGCAACTCGACGCAGCCGATTTCGATCAGCCGGTGCCCTTCCTCGGGCTTGAAGCCGGTCGTTTCCGTATCGAGGACGATCTCACGCATGAACCACCTGTCCGGGCTGGTATCCCCGCGGTGGCCACTGCCGTCCGCGGTGCCGCTTCACGTCGGCGAGGATGTTGCGCAGCGCCCGCCGGGTGGCCCGCCGCCCGTCGCCGGTGTTGACGACGTGGTCAGCGCGCCGCCGCTTCTCCGCGTCGGGCATCTGCCGCGCCAGAATAGCGGCGAACTTGTCCGGCGTCATGCCCGGCCGCGCCAGCACCCGTGACTTCTGCACCAGGAAGGGGGCGGTGACCACCACGCTGCGGTCCACCTTGCGTTCCCCGCCGGTCTCGAACAGCAGGGGGATGTCCAGCACCGCCACGCGGACGCGGCGGCGCGCCGCCTGCCTCAGGAAGCGCCGCTGTGCCGCCTGAACCGCCGGGTGGAGGATCGCCTCCAGCCGCTTCAGCGCCGCCGGGTTGCCGAAGACCGCGCCACCCAGCGCCCGCCGGTCCACCGCACCGTCCACCACGACACCGGGGAAGGCGGCCGCGATGGCCGGCACCGCTGCGCCGTGACGCCCCAGCAGGCCGTGCACCACGGCGTCGCTGTCACAGACCGGCGCGCCCATACGCTTCAGCATACGCGCCGCCGTGCTCTTGCCCATGCCGATGGAGCCGGTCAGTCCCAAGACGATCATCGCGCGACCTCAGCCCTGCAGAACGGCGACCTTCAGCCCCTCGGTTACCTCCGGCTCTCGGCCGAACCAAGCGGCGAAGCCGGGACGGGCCTGGTGGAGCAGCATGCCGACGCCGTCCACCACGCGGTTGCCGCGGGCCTGCGCCGCGGTCAGCAGCGGGGTCATCAGGGGCGTGTAGACGATGTCGGTGACGACGGCCGAACCGGGGAGGGCGCGCAGGTCCAACTCCAGCGGCGGCTGACCCGCCATGCCCTGGGTGGTCGTGTTCACCACCAGCGCCGCCCCTTCGAGAAGCGTTTCACGTGAAACCCAATCGGCGGTCTCGATGGCGCCTCCGATGTCGGCGGCCAGTTCGTCCGCCCGCGCCCGCGTGCGGTTGACCAGCCAGACCCGTGGTGCTCCTTCGTCGAGGAGCGAGGCGACGACGGCCCGCGCCGCGCCACCGGCCCCGATGACCAATGCCGGCCCGTTCGCGGCATTCCAGCCCGGTGCGCCGCTCTTCAGGTTCTCAATGAAGCCGAAGCCGTCGGTGTTGCGGCCCTCCAGCGTCCCGTCCTCGCCGACCACGATGGTGTTGACGGCGCCCATCCGTTTGGCGGTGTCGTCCAGCCGGTCGACCGTGCGGTAGGCGGCCTCCTTGTGCGGCACCGTCACGTTGCAGCCGCGAAAGCCCAGCGCGGGCAGGGCGCGGATGGCCTGCTCGATGCGGTCGGGCGGCACGGCCAGCGGCACATAGGCGCCGTCGATGCCGTACTGCTCCAGCCAATAGCCGTGCAGCCGGGGCGAGCGCGAATGGCCGATCGGCCAGCCCATCACCCCGGCCAGCTTCGCCTTGCCGCTGATCGTCATTCCGCAATCACCCCATGCACCCGCAGGAACCCGAGCAGCGGCAGCAGCGGCAGCCCGAGGATCGTGAAGAAATCGCCGTCCACCCGGTGGAAGAGCTGCGCACCCAATCCTTCGAGGTGATAGGCGCCGACCGACCCCAGCACGTCGTCCCCCGCCGCGTTCAGGTAGGATTCCAGGAAGGCGTCGCTGAACGGGCGCATGGTCAGACGGGCGCGGTCCACATGGTGCCACAGCCGCTCACCGTCGCGGATCACCACAGCGCAGCTCACCAGCCGGTGCGTCTTGCCGCGCAGGTCCTGCAACTGCGTCCGTGCAGCGTCGCGGTCGGCCGGCTTGTCGAACCAGCGGCCCTCGCATTCCAGCATTTGGTCAGCGCCGATCACCAGCGCACCGGGGTGCTTGCGGGTGACGCGCTGCGCCTTCAGCTCGGCCAGCGCCTCGGCCACATCCTCGACCGGAGCGTCCTCGGCGCGGGCGGCCAGCTTAATCTCCTCCTCGTCCACCGCCGCCGGGGCGAGCGTGACGCGCACCCCGGCGCGCTCCAGCATCTCCGCCCGCGTGCGGGAGCCGGAGGCGAGGACGACGGTGGGAACCGCTCCGCTCACGTCATCGGCCCTTCGGGAACGATGCCGGGCAGACCGCCGGTCTGGCGGCGGGCGAGCAGCATCATGATCTCCGCCGCCGTCTCCTCGATGGAGCGGCGCGACACGTCGATCACCGGCCAGCCGCGCCGGGTGAACATGCGCCGTGCGTCGGTGACCTCGGCGCGCACCACCTCGGGATCGACGTAGGTCGAGGACTCGTTCTGGTTCAGCAGCTTCAGCCGGTTGCGGCGGATCTGCACCAAGCGGTCCGGGTCCTTGGTCAGGCCGACGACCAGCGGCCGGGTCAGCTTCTCGATTTCCGGCGGCATCGGGCATCCCGGGACAATCGGAATGTTCGCCGCCTTGATGCCGCGGTTCGCCAGATAGATGCAGGTCGGCGTCTTCGACGTGCGCGACACGCCCATCAGGATCACGTCGGCCTCATGCAGGTCCCAGCTCGACTGGCCGTCGTCGTGCGCCAGCGCGAAGTCCATCGCGTCCATGCGCCCGAAATACTCGGCGTCCAAGGCGTGCTGGCGGCCGGGCTGACGCTGCGATTCCACACCGAGGAATGCGGCCAGCGCGTTGATCAGCGGGTCGAGCACCGGGATGCAGGGGACCTGCACCTCACGGCAGAAGTCCTGGAGGCGGCGGCGCAACTTCTCGTCGACCAGCGTGAACATGACGAGGCCGCGATTTTCCTGGACGCCCTCCAGAACCATGTCGAGCTGACGCTCGGTCCGCACGAGATTCCAGAAATGCTCGACCGGGCGAACATCGTCGAATTGGATGACGCAGGCGCGGGCGACGCTGTTGATCGTCTCGCCGGTCGCGTCCGACACAAGATGCAGGTGGAACTGTCTCATCCGTCCCCAACGTGTTGTGGAGAACCCGTCCGAATCTGTGGACAACGGGGATCTCCTGGATTCTGTCCCTCCGGGCGGGACTCGTCGCCCCCGCTGGCGCCCCCTTCGGGACAATCCGCGCGCCCTCTCCGGAACATGGGTACAATGACTCCCGCGGACCATGTTATCCACGGGATTCCCAGGCTTCCCGGTATAGCATTTCCGCCGTTTCCAGCGAAAGCGTCCGGAGTCGTCCACAGAATCCAGATTTCGTCCACAGCGCGCCGTCCTGCCTGTGGACGATTCTGCGCAAAGCGGGGATTCCCGTTTTCCACAGGCACCCACCACCCCTTCTTCCTTTCTCTCTTTAAAAAGAATACTGAGTAGAGGGGTGAGAACCCGCAGACCCGATTCACTTACAGGGGAACGATCCGCCGTGTCCGAGGCCGTGTCCAAGATTGCCAAGCCGATGCTCGCCGCCCTTGCCGGCGAGGTGCGCCAGCGCCCGCCCTTCTGGCTGATGCGCCAGGCCGGCCGTTACCTGCCGGAATATCGGGAATTGCGCGCCAAGGCCGGCAGCTTCCTGGACATGTGTTACAACCCGGATCACGCGGTGGAGGTGACCCTGCAGCCGCTGCGCCGCTACGACATGGACGCGGCGATTCTGTTCTCCGACATTCTGGTGGTGCCGCACGCCCTGGGTCAGCCCTTGGCCTTTCTGGAGGGCGAGGGGCCGAAGCTCGACCCTGTGAGAAGCGTGGAAGACCTCAAGCGCCTGTCCCGCGACCGCTTCCACGAGCGGCTGGAGCCGGTCTATGAGACCGTCCGCCGCCTCTCCAGCGCGATTCCGGCCCACACCACGCTGATCGGCTTTGCCGGGGCGCCCTGGACGATCGCCTGCTACATGGTCGAAGGCGCGGGGTCCAAGGAGTACGCGCACGTCAAGCGCTGGGCCTACGGCGATCCCGCCGGGTTCGGTGCGCTGATGGATCTGCTGGTCGAGGTGACCGCCGATTACCTGTGCACCCAGATTGAGGCCGGGGCCGAGGTCGTGCAGCTGTTCGACAGCTGGGCGGGGGTTCTGCCGGCGGGCGAATTCCGCCGTTGGGTGATCGAGCCGACGCGGCGGATCGTGGAACTGGTCAAGGCGCGCCACCCCGCGATCCCGGTCATCGGTTTCCCGCGCGGTGCGGGCCTCTCCTATGAGGCTTACGTCACGGGCAGTGGGGTGGATGCCGTCGGGCTCGACACCACCGTCCCGGTGGCTTGGGCGGCCGGGAATCTGCAATCCAGATTGCCGGTGCAGGGCAACCTCGACCCGATCATGCTCGCCGCCGGTGGCGAGGCCCTGCGCAGTGCGGCGTCGGAGATTCTGGAGACGCTTTCCGGGAAGCCCTTCGTCTTCAACCTGGGCCACGGCGTGATCCAGACCACGCCACCGGACCACGTCGCCGAGCTTGCCCGTCTGATCAAGGATTGGCCGAACCAGGGCTGAGACCTCGGTGGGTTAAGAAAGCGCGCAACAGGAAGGGAAGGGGAGACCGGTGCTTTATCTCTGGGTCAAGGCTCTGCACGTCATCAGCATCATCGCCTGGATGGCCGGGCTTCTCTATTTGCCGCGGCTGTTCGTCTACCATTGCGAGACGGCGCCGGGCTCCGAATCCTCGGAGCGGTTCAAGGTGATGGAGCGCCGCCTGCTGCGCGCCATCATGAATCCGGCGATGGGTGCGGCCTACCTTTTCGGAATCGCGATGATCGTGATGGAGCCGGCCTGGATGAAGCAGGGCTGGCTGCACGCCAAGCTGCTGTTCGTCCTGGCCCTGACCGGCACGCACATGATGATGGCGCGCTGGCGCAAGGACTTCGAGGCGGACCGCAACTCCCGCCCGCAGCGTTTCTTCCGCATGTGGAACGAGGCGCCGACCCTGCTGATGATCGGCATCGTCATCTTCGTGATCGTGAAACCGTTCTGACGGGAAGGGGCGGCGGTCAGCCCCGCCGCCCCATCATCCGGCGGGTGACCGCCTTCTCCGCCTCGACCGCCAGGAAGATCGCCAGACCGGCCGCCGTCATGGCCACCCACTGGGTCCAGTCCACCGCCGACGTGCCGAACAGGCTCTGTAGGGGCGGGGCGTAGGTGAAGGCGAGCTGGAAGACCAGCATCAGCCCGATGGAGATCCACACCGGGCGGCTGCCGAACAGCCCTTGCCGGTTCAGCACCGAGGCGGTGACCGCCCGGGCGTTCAGCAGGAAGAAGATCTCCCCCATCACCAGCGCGTTAACGGCCATGGTGCGGGCGACCGGCGTGGGGTCGCCGTGGCCCTCATGCAGCAGGAAGAATCCGAAGCTGGTGGCGACCAGAAGCGCCATCACCAGCACCATGCGCCCGATCAGGAAGCCGGGCAGGATCGGCTCGTCCTGCGGGCGGGGCGGGCGCTTCATCACCGCGGCCTCCGGCGGCTCGAAGGCCAGCGCCAGACCCAGCGTCACCGCCGTCACCATGTTGACCCACAGAATCTGGACCGGGGTGATCGGCAGCGTGTAGCCGGCCAGCACGGCGACCAGGATCACCAGCGCCTGGGCGCCGTTGGTCGGCAGCATGAACAGGATCGTCTTGCGCAGATTGTCGTAGACGGTCCGCCCTTCCTCCACGGCGTGGGCGATGGAGGCGAAGTTGTCGTCGGCCAGCACCATGCTGGCGGCCTCCTTCGCGGCCTCCGTGCCCTTGCAGCCCATGGCGACGCCGACGTCGGCGCGCTTCAGGGCGGGGGCGTCGTTCACCCCGTCGCCGGTCATGGCGACCGTGTGGCCGGCGGTCTGGAGCGCGCGGACGAGGCGCAGCTTGTGCTCCGGCGTGGTGCGGGCGAAGACGTCGGCGTCGCGCGCCACGGCGACCAGCGCCGCGTCGTCCAGCCGGTCCAGTTCGGTCCCGGACACGGCGTCGCCCGACAGGTTGAATTGCCGCCCGATGGCCTGGGCGGTGCCGGCGTGGTCGCCGGTGATCATCTTGACGCGGATTCCCGCCGCCTGGCACTCGGCCACCGCCGCCACGGCCTCCTCGCGGGCCGGGTCGATGAAGCCGCACAGGCCGAGCAGGATCAGCCCCTCCCGCACGTCGTCCATGTCGAGCACAGTCTGGCCGGGCAACGCAGGGCGGGCGGCGAGCGCCAGGACGCGCTGGCCATGAGCCGCCAAGTCCTCCACCTGCACCAGCCAGTGGGCGGTGTCGAGCGGCGCGCTGCCGCCGTCCGCAGCCCGTACGTGCGTACACATGGACAGCACGCGCTCCGGCGCGCCCTTGACGTACAGCAGCCCGTGCCCCTCATGGTCGTGGTGCAGGGTGGCCATGTACTTGTGTTCGGATTCGAAGGGGATGACGTCCGTACGCGGGCAGCGGGCGGCTTCCTCCCGCGCGTCCAGCCCGGCCTTCATGCCGAGCGCCAGCAGGGCGCCGTCGGTCGGGTCGCCGGCCACCGTCCAGCCGCCGCTGCCATCGCCGCCATCCTCGGCGCGCTGAAGCTCCGCGTCGTTGCACAGCAGGGCGGCGCGGGCCAGCTCGACCAGCACGGGATCGGCGGCGGGGTCCAGGGCCTTGCCGGCGCGGCGGAACTCGCCTTCGGGGCGGTAGCCGGTGCCGGTCACCGCGCAGTCGCCCGCCGCGGTCACCACGGTCTGCACGACCAGCTCGTTGCGGGTCAGCGTGCCGGTCTTGTCGGAGCAGATGATCCCGACCGAGCCCAGCGTCTCCACCGCCGGCAGGCGGCGGATGATGGCGTTGCGCCGGGCCATCCGGGTGACGCCGATGGCCAGCGTGATCGTCATCACCGCCGGCAGCCCTTCCGGAATCGCCGCTACCGCGAGACCGACCGCGGCCATGACCATGTCCGGCCAGGGCTCCCCCTGCACCAGCGAGCCGTAGAGGAAGGTCAGCGCGGTCAGCACCAGGATGCCGATGGTCAGCCAGCGCCCGAAGACGGCCATCTGGGCGAGCAGCGGCGTGGTCAGCTCCTCAACGCCCGCCAGGAGCGTGCCGATGCGGCCCAGCTCTGTCCGGTCCCCTGTGGCCACCACGACGCCCGTGGCCTGTCCCTGGGCCACCAGCGTGCCGGAATAGGCCATGCCGCCGCGCTCCGCCAGGGGAGCGTCCGCGGCCACCGCGTCGGCGCTCTTGGCGACCGGCACGGACTCCCCGGTCAGCGCCGCCTCCTGCACGCGCAGCCCCTTGACCCGGACCAGCCGCAGGTCCGCCGGCACCTTGTCCCCCGAAGCCAGCAGGACGCGGTCGCCGGGCACCAGATCCTCCGCCGCGACGGTGACCTGATGGCCGCCGCGCAGAACCACCGCCTGCGGCGACAGCATGCTGCGGATGGCGTCCAGCGCCTGCTCCGCTTTGCCTTCCTGGACATAGCCGATGGCCGCGTTGATCAGCACCACGCCGGCGATCACCGCGGCGTCGACGAACTCGCCGAGCAGGACTGTGACGACTCCCGCGCTGATCAGCACATAGATCAGCAGATTGTCGAACTGCGCCAGGAAGCGCATCAGTGCCGACCGGCGGGGCGGCGGGGTCAGCCGGTTGGGGCCGTAACGCCGTCGGCGCTCCGCCGCCTCGTCGGGCGTCAGCCCGTCGTCGGGGCTGTCCAGCGCGGCCAGGGCTTGGTCCGGGGGCTGTCTCTTATACACATCTGACGCTGCCGACGATTATACGCGAGTGTAGATCTCGGT
>NZ_JAUQTX010000028.1:0-38485 GCF_059803775.1 Azospirillum sp. UFLA03-27
AGGATTCCAATGATCTGTTCCTCGCTGAACCGGCTCTTCTTCATGTCCGTCTCCTTGCTCGACGGACTCTAACTCAGCCTGGAGGAGTTTCAGGGGAGCAGGTCAGTCACGATCCCTCAAACGCTTGATGCCATCCAGGCGGTGCTCCCGTGCTGGACGGATCGCTGGCCTCCCGTTGCCACCGCACGGCTGACGACCTCGCCGTCAAGATTGACGAAGTACGTCGCGGTCCGCACGAGTTGCTCCGGCGTGAGGCCGTTGGCCCGCAGTTCCTCCCACATCCTCTCCATCTCGTGCTCCGGCCGGCCAAGATAGGAATCGGTGATGCGGTCCATCAGCTTCTGCTGGTCGGCCGTCACGTAGGGCATGTAACCGCGGTCGTTGACAGGCAGCGCCATCTGAAACGCCGGCGGGTCGCTGGTTCGGCTCTGGACGACTTTCTCCCGCTGGCGCTTGTACGCATCCAGATCCTTTTGCAGCCGGGCGATCTCTTCGCTCTCGGCCGGCTCGGTCGATGCCGGCGCGGTCATGGGAGCCGGCGCTTCGGAAGCGTTCGCCGACAGCAGATCCGAGAAGCTGGTCGAACCGGTCGGTTGGCCGGCGCCCGACATCCGGCCCCGATCCGAAACGGCAGCCTGTCCAACGGCCACAGGGTGCCCAAGGACGTGCATGTTCACCTCCACTGCGGTTCATGGCTCGGGCCATGTGGTGTCGAGCAAAAGCAAAAGTTGTGCCACATCGCCTCCCGCCGATGAACACCATGCCGGGCACCCGTGACGCCGGTGCGGACGTCTTTCGCTTGGCGGGACTCTGCCCATGGGCACAAATTGCCGGCCAGACCTGCCGGAGGCATAAGCATCGCGGTGTTCCCGGCCTCCGACTTCGTCAACGGCCAGTTCATCTTCGCCGATGGCGGCTTCATGACCATCTACGGACCAAGACCGTCGGCTGAACCTCCGCCGCTCCGTCCCGGGTCGGGATGCCGAACGGAGCGGTGAACAAGCCGTCCGCGCGTTCATGGCCGGCGGTCCGGGATCCCGGGCCACGGCGTGCGATTGACTTGTCCACCCGGGATGCCTAAACAACAGGAACCGCTGCGTACCAGCGAACCAGTTCAGCGACTGGAGAGCGGCATGGAAGACCCTGATTCCGACGTCTCGCGCCACCTGCAGAAAATCAAGGTCCGACGCCCGCCCGACATCATCATCGAGCAGTTCAACGGCCTGATCGCCCGCCGGATCATCGAGGCGGGACAGAAGCTGCCCGCGGAACGGGTGCTGGCCGGGCGCTTCGACGTCAGCCGCGGCACGGTGGTGGAAAATCTCAGCGAGCATGTGCTGCGCGGCCTCATCAACAACACCCTCAACGCGGACGACACCAGCCCGGAGATGCCGATCGAGGTGCGGGGCGCCCTGGAAGCCCGCCGCGCCAAGGCGTCGAAATCCCTGCGGGAGACCGGGTGAGGACGGGCTCGCCCTTGCCGGAACCGCGCAACGTCACCCGGACCATGGAGGTGATGGACGCGATCCGTCAAAGGATGGCGGACGGGCGACTGTTCCCAGGCGACCGGCTGCCGTCCATCCGCCGCTTCGCCACGGCCATGGGCGTGTCGCCGTCGACCGTGGTGGAGGCCTACGACCGTCTCGCCGCCGAAGGCGTGATCCGCTCGCGGCCCGGTTCCGGCTTCTACGTGTCCGGCGCTTTGCCGCCGTTGGCCCTGGCCGAGGCCGAACCGCGCCGCGACCGGGCCATCGATCCCTTCTGGGTGTCGCGCCAGTCGCTCGACGCCGACGCGGAGATGCTGAAACCCGGATGCGGGTGGCTGCCGGCGGACTGGATGCCCAACGCCACCCTGCGCCGCGCCATCCGCCGTCTCGCCCACGCCGACGACGCCGTGCTGGCCGACTATGGCAGCACGCGCGGCTCTCTCGCCCTGCGCAGGCTCCTGGCGCGGCAGTTCGCGGAGGAAGGGATCGCGGCGGGGGCCGACCAGATTCTCCTGACCGGGTCGGGAACCCAGGCGATCGACCTGATCTGCCGCTTCCTGCTGCGCCCCGGCGACGCGGTGCTGATCGACGACCCCTGCTATTTCAACTTCCAGGCCCTGCTGCGCGCCCATCAGGTCCGCATCGTCGGCGTGCCCTACACCCGCGACGGGCCGGACACCGCGCTCTTCGCCATAGCGCTGGCCGAACATCGGCCACGCCTCTATATCACCAACGCGGCGCTCCACAACCCGACGGGGGCGACGATGTCGCCGCAGACGGCGCACCGGCTGCTCAAGGCCGCCGCCGCCCACGACGTCACCATCGTCGAGGACGACATCTTCGCCGGATTCGAGCCGGACCCCTCCCCGCGCCTCGCCGCCCTGGACGGGCTGTCCCAGGTCATCCGGATCGGCAGCTTCTCCAAGACGCTTTCCGCCTCGGTGCGCTGCGGCTATCTCGCGGCGCGGCCGGACTGGGTGGAGGCGCTGGTCGATCTGCAGGTCGCGACGAACTTCGGCGGGCCGAGCCCGGTCGCCGCCGAACTCGTCCTCGCGACCCTCGGCGATGCCGGCTACCGCAAGCATCTGGAGGGCCTGCGCCGCCGTCTGGCTCGGGCGCGGCGCGAAACGGCGGACCGGCTGGCGGCCCTCGGCCTGCACCCCTGGCTGATGCCGCGCGGCGGTTTCTATCTCTGGTGCAGCCTGCCGGACGGCCGGGACGCGGCGGACGCGGCACGGGCGGCGCTGGACGAGCGGGTGGTTCTCGCCCCGGGCAACGTCTTCAGCGTCAGCCAATCGGCCGCCGGCTATCTGCGGTTCAACGTCGCCCAGATGAGCGATCCGCGCGTTTTCGAAGTGCTGAAGCGCGCGATCGCGGCGGCGGAAGGATGAGGTCCCGTTCGGCGGCGGATGCGTGGATGCCCGCTCTGCGCTATCCTCCACCCTGAAGTCACTACAGGGTCAAAGGGGTTTGTGATGGCGCAGCAGGATCTGTCCATCGGCGCGCTCGGCAAGATGACCGGCACCAAGGTCGAGACCATCCGCTTCTATGAGAAGATCGGCATCCTGCCGGCGCCCGCCCGCACGGCGGGGAACTACCGCAGCTACGGCCACGACCATGTGCGGCGGCTGACCTTCGTCCGGCGGGTGCGCGATCTCGGCTTTCCGCTGGAGACCGTCCGGGCGATGCTGGATCTGGCCGACCAGCCGGACCGCCCCTGCGGGGAGGTCGATGCCCTGGTGCTCGAACAGCTTCACGAGGTGGAGCGGAAGATCGCCGATCTGGAACGCCTGCGCGAGGAGCTGGACCGGCTGGCCCACCAGTGCCGGCGCGGCGGCCGGATCGCTGAGTGCCGCATCATCGAGGCGCTGTCGCCGCACCATGAGGATGGCCGCTGCTGCCCGTGACCCGGCGGGTCCGGCACAGCCAGAAACACATTCCATGACCGGGAGCCGAGACATGGCCGCCATCACCCGCGCGGATCTGGAAAACCATCAGGTCCCCGTTTATTTCGCGGCGGTCGTCGCCGGGCTGCTTGCCGCCGCCGTTGTGTCGGGCGACGCCTGGGAAGCGGGCATCAACCCGTCCCTCGCCGCGCTGATCTACATCACCTTTCTTCAGGTCCCGCTGGGCGACCTGCGGCGGAGCGTCACGAACACCCGCTTCCTGTCGGCCCTGCTGCTGGTCAATTTCGCGGTGGTGCCCTGCGTCGTCTTCGGGCTGGTCTCCGTGCTGCCCGCGGACCAGTCGGCGGTGCGGCTCGGCGTGCTGCTGGTCCTGCTGGCGCCCTGCATCGACTATGTCGTCGTCTTCACCCATCTCGGGCGCGGCGACGCGCGGCTGGTGCTGGCCGCGACGCCGGTGCTGCTGCTCGTCCAGATGCTGCTTCTGCCCGTCTATCTCGGCCTGTTCGCCGGGGAGGGAGCGGCGGCGCTGATGCAGCCGGGTCCGTTCGTCGACGCCTTCGTCGGACTGATCGCCGTGCCGCTGGCGCTGGCCGGGGTGACGCAGGCCTGGGCTGCGCGCAGCGGTACTGGAAAGGCCGTCGCGGGCGCCCTGGCGTGGCTGCCGGTGCCGCTCATGGCGCTGGTGCTGTTCCTGGTCGCCGCGGCGGTCGCCGCCGACGTGGCCGCCCAGGCGCGGGCGGTGGCCCTCGCCGTGCCGCTCTACATCGCCTTCGCGCTGGCGATGCCCTACGCCGGCCGGGCGGTGGCGCGCCTGTTCCGGCTTGAGACCGAGGCGGCGCGGGCCGTCGTCTTCAGCGGCGGCACGCGCAACTCCCTGGTCGTCCTGCCGCTGGCCTTCGCCGTCCCGGACGGCGGGGCGCTGGTGCCCGCGGTGGTGGTGACGCAGACGCTGGTGGAGCTGGCGGCGATGCTCACCTACGTCCGCTGGGTGCCGCGCCTCGTGCCGGCGCGCTGAACCAGAAAAGGCGCTTCACACCAGAGAGGCGCCGCCGCACACCACGATGCGCTGGCCGTTGATGCTGGCCGCCGAGTCCGACAGCAGGAAGGCGGTCAGCGCCGCCACCTCCTCCGGTTTCACGAAGCGGCCGATGGGGGGCCGCTTCGGCTGCACGCGGTCGAAGACCGTCACGGCTCCCGGCAGGTCGAGCAGCCCGACGCGGGCGGCGTTGAAGGCGTCGGCCACCACCAGCGTGCGGGCGATGCCGTTCTCGCGCGCCCAGGCGCCGACCGAGGCGACCAGACCGCCGCCGAACAGGACGCGCGGGGGCCGGACCTGCTCGATGGGCGCGAAGGCGGACGGCATGGCTTCGGGCGGGGTGGCGTGGATGGACTCCGTCATGGCGGGTGCTCTTTCCTCAGCCGGTCCGCCGGCGGGCGGCGGCCGGTTTCTCGGCGTGATCGATGGCTTCGATCAGGCTCAGCTCGTTGGCGATGCCCTTGCCGGCGATGTCGAAGGCGGTGCCGTGGTCGACGGAGGTGCGGATGATCGGCAGCCCCAGCGTGATGTTGACCCCGCTCAGCGCGTCCCACCGGCCGGTCGCCGGATCGACGTGGAAGCCCAGCAGCTTGACTGGGATGTGCCCCTGGTCGTGGTACATGGCGACCACCGCGTCGAACTGGCCGGCACGCAGCTTGACGAACACCGTGTCGCCCGGCACCGGCCCCACCACGTCCAAGCCTTCGGCCACGCAGCGCTCGATGACCGGGGTGGTGATCTCGATGCCCTGCCGGCCGAACAGCCCGCCTTCCCCGGCGTGGGGGTTCAGGGTGGCGCTGGCGATGCGGCGGCGCTCCAGCCCCAGCCCGGCCAGCGTCTCGTCGGTGCGGTCGATGACGTGGCGCAGCCGCTCCGGCGTCAGGCGCTTCGGCACGTCCTCCAGCGCGATGTGGGTGGTGACGTGGCTGACCCGCATGTTGCCGTGGGCCAGCATCATCACCGACCCGCGGGCGCCGGTCAGCTCGGCCAGCAGGTCGGTGTGGCCGGCGAAGTGGTAGCCGGCCTTGTTCGCGGGGCTCGACCTGATGGCCGACGCGACCCGCGCCCACCGGCACCGGGACGACGCGGATTTCGCCTTCCACGCCGCCATCGCGGACGCCGCCAATAACCACTATTACGCGTCGTCGATGCAGGCGCTGAAGGACCACATCGCCGTGGGCATGAAGTTCCACGGCTCGTCGCTGCTGGGGCCGAGCGGCGGGCTGTCCCATGTTCTGGAGGAGCATCGGGGCATCTTCGAGGCGATCCGCAACCGCGAGGCCGACACCGCGCGGGCGCGCATGCGCCGGCATCTGGAAGGGTCGCGCGACCGCGTGTTCGAGGGACGGGTGCTCGACCTGTCGCTGTGATCCGGGCGCCCTGAATCCTGTCACCGAATCCCCTTCCCCTGTCATCGCGCTCGCCCGCCCGCGCCCGTAATGGCACTCTGTCGGGACCGGCGGATTGCGGATGGCCGGTGACTTGCGGATGGGGTGTGTGGACCGTGCTTCACCATGACTTGGCGACGCTTCGGCTGTTCGTGAAAGCCTGCGAGCTGAAGAGCCTGAGCCGCGCGAGCGAGGCCCTGAATCTCGCGGTGTCCGCGGCCAGCCGGCGCATCCGGCTGCTGGAGCACGATGCCGGCATGCCGCTGCTGAAGCGGCGCCCGCACGGCATCGAGCCGACCCCGGCCGGGCTGCTCGTGCTGCGCTACGCCCACGACATGGTCTATCTGGGGGCGCAGTTGGAGGCGATGCTCGCCGAATACCGGTCTGGCGTGCGCGGCCATGTCCGGGTCTACGCCTCCTCCTCGGCGCTGGTGGAATGCCTCGCCGCCGACCTCTCGCGCTTCGCCGCCGAAAATCCCGGCATCAAGCTGGAGCTGGAGGAACGCCCCAGCGCCGACACGCTGGACGCGCTCTACCGCAAGAAGGCCGACATCGGGGTCATCGTCGGCGGCCGGGGAACGGAGGGATTGGTCCGCTACCCCTACGCCAAGGACCGGCTGTGGGTGGCGCTGCCGCGCGGGCATCGTCTCGCCGGCCGGCCCAGCCTGCGCTTCGCCGAGCTTCTGGACGAGGAGCATGTGGCGCTGGAGGGGGGCACCGCCGTGCACGGCCTGCTCGCCGAGCGGGCGCGGGCGGAGGGCCGCTTCATCAAGGTGCGCGTCCAGGTCCGCAGTTTCGAGGTGATGTGCCAGATGATCAGCCTCGGGCTGGGCGTCGGCGTTCTGCCGAAGCGCGCCGTGCTGCCGCTGTCGAACGCGCTCGGCGTCGAACTGGTCGCCCTCGACGAGGAATGGGCGGAACGCAGCTTCGAGATTTGCGTCCGCTCACCCGACGCGCTGGATGCGCCGAGCCAACGGCTCCTGGATTTCCTGCGGGAGCAGGCCGTGCCGAAGCCATGATTTCGAGAAATTCGAAATCAGGTGTGTCGCAATTGTTCTTCTAGGCAACTGTGCAGACCCTCATCATCAGGTCCGGCGATGAGGGAGTGGGCCGAATGTCCTGGACCATCCAGAACCCCGATGTTCCTGACGACCCCTGCGGGGCCGAGCCCGGTTTCGCGGATTGGAGCGGGCTCCCGTCGGCGGCACGCAAGGACGCCGCGGCGGCCTGCGCGGCCTGGGCGGCGGAGGTTCAGGCCCGCTTCGGCTGCTTCGTCGAGCTTGGCACCGCCGAAGCGGAAGCCGCCGGCCCGCTGGCCGGGCTGCCCTACGCCGCCAAGGACATGTTCGACAGCGTGGGCCGCTCGCCCGGCTGCGGCCTTCCCGGCGCGGCGGACGACGCATCCGGCCCGGAACCGGAGCAGGCGGCGGTGGTGTTGGAGCGGCTCGACCGGGCCGGGGCGCGGCGGATCGGCTTCACCACCATGACGGCTCTGGCCTACGAGCCCTCCGGCGTGGGCAAGGCGCTCAACCCCTGGAATCGCGACATCGTCCCCGGCGGCTCGTCCTCCGGGTCGGCGGTCGCGGTGGCGGCCGGCGCGGTGTTCGCCGCGCTGGGGTCGGACACCGCCGGCTCGCTGCGCATTCCGGCGCAGGCCTGCGGAGTCACCGCCTGGAAGCCGACCTACGGCGCGGTGCCGGTCGCCGGGGCGATGACGCTTGCCCCCAGCCTCGACACCATCGGGCTTCTCGCCCGCAGCGCGCGCGACATCCAACTCCTGGCGCCCGTTCTGGCGACGGATATGGGGTTCCCATCCGAACCGCCGGCCCGCGTCGCCCTTCTGTCCGACGCGGTCGAGGCATCCGAGGCGCCGATCCAGGCGGCCTGCCGCAATGGCGCGGAGGCCATCGCAGCCTGCGGCGTCTTCCTGGAGCAACGGTCGGGCCTGCCCGCCATCGAGGCGCTGTCCGACCCCCTCTTCCTCATTCTCCAGGCCGAGGCGGCAGCCCAGCATGGCGGGCTTGCCCTCGCCGCGCGGGACCCGACCCTCGCCCGGCGGCTCGCCAAGGGCCGGGATATCGCGGCCGACCGCCTCGCCGCGGCCAAGGCGGCGCTGTCCGGCGCCACGGCGCCCATTCTGGACAGCCTGTTCGGCGAAGCCGGCGCCCTCCTGCTGCCGGTCATGCCGATCCGCACGCCGCCGGTCGCCATGGCCGATCCGTCTTCCCCGGACTTCCACGCGGCGACGCTCTACCGGCTCAGCGCCTACACCCGTTTCGTCAACGCCCTCGGACTGCCGTCGGTCGCCGTCCCGGCCGGCTTCGACGACCGCGGGATGCCGGTGGGGCTCCAGATCGTCGGCCGTCCCGGGACGGACGGCCCGCTGCTGGCGCTCGCCGCGGCGCTGCAGGCGCGGACCGGCTGGCACCGGAGGCGGCCCAGCGAGATCACCGATTTTCCCAGCCCTCTTGCACAGCGTGGCTCATGACCCGATCCGAACCCGCAAAAGCTCTTGAGCACATCCGAGTCCTGGATCTCACGCGCGTGCGCGCCGGCCCGACCTGCTGCCGCGTGCTCGCCGACTTCGGGGCGGACGTCATCAAGGTCGAGGCGCCGCCGGGCGTCGACCGCAACGAGGGGATGAGCGGCCCCCGGCACGGCTACGACATGCTGAACCTGCACCGCAACAAGCGGTCGCTGTCGCTCAACCTCCGCACCCCGCAGGGGCGGGACCTGTTCCTGGAGCTGGTGCGCACGGCCGACGTGGTGGTCGAGAACTACCGGCCCGACGTCAAGGACCGCCTCGGCATCGGCTACGACGCGCTGCGGGCGGTCAATCCGCGGATCATCCTGGCCTCCATCTCCGGCTACGGTCAGACCGGCCCCTACCGCGAGCGCGCCGGCTTCGACCAGATCGCCCAGGGCATGGGCGGCCTGATGAGCGTGACCGGCCTTCCCGGCCAGGGTCCGGTCCGGGCGGGCATCGCGGTCGCCGACAGCGCCTCCGGCCTGTATGCGGCCATCGGCATTCTGGTCGCCCTGTCGGAGCGCGACCGCTCCGGCGAGGGGCAGTGGGTCCAGACCTCGCTTCTGGAGTCCCAGATCGCCCTGATGGATTTCCAGGCGGCGCGCTATCTGGTGGAGGGCGAGGTTCCGCAGCCGGCGGGCAACGACCACCCCTATTCGACCCCCATGGGCGTGATGGCGACGGCCGACGGCCATCTGAACATCGGCGTCGGCGGCGACGGCCAGTGGCAGTCCTTCTGCCGGGCCATCGAGCGCGAGGACCTCGCCAACGCCCCCGAATTCGCCACGCAGGAACAGCGCTTCCGCAACCGCCCGACGCTGAAGCCGCTGCTGGAGGAGGTGTTCCGCACCCGCAAGACCGCGGATTGGCTGGCGCGGCTGGAGGAGGAAGGGGTTCCGGCGGGGCCGATCTACCGCATGGACGAGGTCTTCGCCGACCCGCAGGTCGGGCATCTCGGCATCGCCGTGCCCTGCGAGCATCCCGTCCGCGGCGCCATGCGCCTCGTCGGCCAGCCGGTCGGCCTGTCGCGCACGCCCGCCCGCATCGAGCGGCCCGCCCCCGACGCGGGCGAGCACACGGCGGAGGTGCTGGGCGCCATCGGCCTGTCCCCGGCGGACGTCGCCGCCCTCAAGGCGCAGGGAATCGTCTGATGAGCGACCAGGAACCGGGCGCTGTTGGAGGTGTGGTGGGGCTCGACGTGTCCGGCGGAATCGCCCGCCTGACGCTCGACCAGCCCCGGCGGCTGAACGCGATGACCCTGGAGATGTGGCGCTCCCTGCCCGAGCGCATCGGCCGCGCCGTCGCCGACCCCGAGGTCCGCGTCCTGCTGGTCCGCGGTGCCGGGGAGCGCGCCTTCTCCGCCGGAGCCGACATTTCCGAATTCGGCAACGTCCGCGCCGACGCCGCCCAAGCTGCCGCCTACGAGGAAGCGGTGTCGGCGGCGACCGAGGCGCTTCTCAACGCCCCGGTGCCGACGGTCGCGGCCATCCGCGGCATCTGCTTCGGCGGCGGGCTGGAGCTGGCGCTGTGCTGCGACCTGCGGCTCAGCGACGACGGCGCGCGGTTCCGCATGCCGGGCGCCCGGCTCGGCCTCGGCTACGGCTTCCCCCTGGTGCGCCTCGTCGTGCAGCGGATGGGTGCCGCCGCCGCCGCCGACCTGCTGTTCAGCGCACGCATCGTGACGGCGGACGAGGCGGCGAGCCTCGGCATCGTCCAGCGCGTGGCCGCCGCGTCCGCCTTCGACGGCGCGGTGGAGGACTATATCGGCCTGATCGCCGGAAACGCGCCGCTGACGCTGCGCGCGGCGAAACGGGCCATGCTGGAAGCGCTGCGGACCGACGGTCCGGCCGACACCGAAGCGGTGGACGCGCTGGTCGCCCGCTGCTTCGCCAGCGCCGATTACGCGGAGGGGCGTGCCGCCTTCGCGCAAAAAAGAGAACCCGTGTTCAAGGGAGAGTAAGGCGGAGGATCGGCCCCACGGGGCGGCGAACCATAAACAGGGAGACAAGTCATGAACTGGAAGCATCTGGGTCTCAACACCATCGGCGCGGTCATCGCCGGATGTCTGGCATTGTCACCCGCCGCGCGCGCGGCGGAACCCGCTCCCCTGCCGAAGCCGGTCGAGCTGACGGTGGGCTATCAGAAGGTGGGCCATCTCGCCCCGGTGGTGATGATCACCGACGACCTCAAGAAGCTCGGGGTCGAGCTGAAGACGGTCGAGTTCGCCCGCTACGCCGACGCGCGCACCGCACTCCTCGCCGGCTCCCTCGACATGGCCACCGTCGGGCCGGCCGACCTTGCGATCTCGCTGGCCCAGGGCGCCACCGACATGGTCGGCGTGATGGGCGTCGGCAGCTCCCCGAAATACGTGATCGGCCGCAAGGGCGTGAAGCTCGACAGCTGGGACGATCTGAAGGGCAAGAAGGTCGCCATCGCCCCCGGTTCGGCGGTGTGGTTCCAGTTCGCCGCGACCCTGACCGAGAAGAACATCCCCTACAACAGCTTCCAGGCCGTCAACATCCAGGGCGGCGGCGCCAACTTCGATCAGGCTCTGCAGCGCGGCGAGGTTGACGCCATCGTCACCTGGGAGCCGTTCGAATCCATCCCCGTGATGGAAGGCTACGGCTTCTTCGCCAAGAATCTCGAATACAGCCAGTCCAAGTCGGTCGGCGCCGAACTCGGCATGCTGGCCGCCAACCGCAAGTCGATGGCCGAGAAGCGTCCCGCCATGGAGCGGTTCGTCTGGGCCTATCTGCAGGCGCAGAAGAAGCTCGCCGCCTCGCCGGACGAGTTCACCAAGGCCTACGCGTCGCTGACCGGCCTCGACACCAAGCTCGCCGCCGAGGCGTCCAAGGTCATCGAGCTTGGCTCCGTCACCACGGTCGACCAGATTAAGCGTCAGGCCAAGGCCTTCAACGAACTGGGCGTGATTCCGAAGGACGTGTCGGGCGACATCGAGAAGTACTGGGACGCCTCCTTCGTCGAGAAGGCTCAGTGACACGGCAAGCCGCCGCCCGCTTCGGCGGGCGGCCTTCCGACAGCGTGGCGGCCGACAAGAATGGCGGAGGACTGGAGTGATGAATGACGCGCCCGCAAGAGCCCTGGACGCGGCCCCCGTGCCGGCGGCTCCCAAGGTGAAGAGCCGGGGCCTGTTCCCGGCGGGCCGCACCGGGGCGGCGATGCGCGCGGCGCTGCTGCCCGTCCTGGTGATCGCGGCGTGGCAGCTCGCCGGATCGGGCGGTTCGCTGGCCGGCGGGGTGCTGCCGACGCCCGACCGGGTGTGGGACGCCTGGGTCGTCTGGGCCTTCGGCCCGCAGGGCATGGGCCTCAACCCCTACAGCGGCACCTGGCTGAGCAACGTGCTGTTCTCGTCGATGCGCGTCGCCCAGGGCTTCGTGCTCGCCATGGCCATCGGCATTCCCGCGGGAGTCATGATCGGCTGGAGCCGCGCCGTGTCCGGCACGGTGGACCCGACGATCCAGCTTCTGCGCCCCATCCCCATCACCGCGTGGCTGCCCTTCTCCATCGCCGTGTTCGGCATCCAGGACATGGGCGCGATCTTCCTGATCGCTCTCGGCGGCTTCTACCCGATCGTGGTGAACGCCACGCACGGCGCCCGCGACGTCGACCGCAACTGGATCCGGGCGGCCGAGATGATGGGGGCCAGCCGGTTCGACGTGCTGCGGCGCGTGGTCCTGCCGGCGGCGCTGCCGGCGATCTTCACGGGGCTGCGCATCGGCCTGGGCATCGCCTGGACGGCGGTCATCGTCTCCGAGATGGTCGCGGTCAAGTCGGGGCTCGGCTACGTGCTGTGGGACGCCTACTACGTCGGGCGCATGGACGTCGTCATCGCCGACATGCTGTCGATCGGGGCCATGGGCCTTCTGAGCGACCGCCTGATCGTCACCGTCGAGCACTGGGCCCTGCGCTGGCGCCGGCTCCAATCCGCCTCGCGCTAAAGCACGGAGACACACATGGGCACCATACGTTTCCGCGAGGTCGTGAAGACCTATCCCGGCAAACAGCCGGTCATCGCGCTCGACCGCGTCAACCTCGACATCGGCGAGGGCGAGTTCGTCGCCCTGCTCGGCCCCTCGGGCTGCGGCAAATCCACCCTGCTCAACCTCATCGCCGGCTTCGAGGAGATGACCTCCGGCGCGCTGTCCTTCAACGGCGGCACGGTCGACAGCCCCGGCCCGGAACGCGCCGTCGTCTTCCAGGAGGCGGCCCTGCTGCCCTGGCTGACGGTGGAGCAGAACATCGCCTTCGGGCCGAGCGTGCAGAAGCGCCCGCGCGCCGAGTACGAGCCGAAGATCCGCGAGCTGCTCCGCCTCGTCGGGCTGGAACGCTTCGCCCACTCTCTGCCATCGCAGCTTTCCGGCGGCATGCGCCAGCGCGTCGGCATCGCCCGCGCCCTGGTCATGGACCCCAAGGCGCTGCTGATGGACGAGCCGTTCGGCGCGCTCGACGCCCAGACGCGCATGAGCATGCAGCAGTTGCTGCTCGACGTCTGGCAGACGCTCGGCACCACGGTGCTGTTCGTCACGCACGACATCGACGAGGCGATCCTGCTCGCCGACCGCATCTGCATCATGTCGGCCCGGCCGGGGCGGATCACCCGCGAGATCACCGTGGACCTGCCGCGGCCCCGCTCGGTGGACCAGCTCACCGACCCGGCCTTCATCCGGCACAAGGCCGCGATCATGGCCGAGATGCGCGAAGCCCAGAAGGAACACGCATGACCAACCCCCGGATCAGCTACCGCCTGTCCGACGCGCGGCCGGCGCTGCCGGACTTCCAGGGGCGGCGGATCATCGCCCATCTGGTCGTCAACGTGGAGAACTGGCGCTTCGACGAGGCGATGCCGCGCACCATCATCACCCCGCCCCATGGGCGGGAGACGGTGCCGGACGTGCCGAACTTCAGCTGGGCCGATTACGGCATGCGCAGCGGCCTGCCGCGCATCCTGACGCTGTTCCGCGACCGCGGCGTGCCCGCCTCGACCAGCCTGAACGCCGGCGTCATCGACGCCTACCCGCAGGCCGCCGAGGCCATGCTCGCCGCCGGCTGGGAGTTCATCGGCCACGGCATGCACCAGAAGGCGATCAACCACGCCGGCGACGGCGAGGAGGCGCTGATCGAGGCGGCGCTCGACCGCATCCAGCGCTTCACCGGCACGCGCCCGCGCGGCTGGCTGAGCCCCGGCTTGCGCGAGACGGTGCAGACGCCCGACCTGCTGCGCCGCCAGGGCATCGACCATGTGTTCGACTGGGTGGTGGACGACCTGCCGAGCTGGATGAGCACCGCGCACGGCCCGCTGCTCGCCATGCCCTACAACCTGGAAATCAACGACTCCATCGTCTATGCCATCGAGAAGCACGCGACGGGGGAGATGCTGAGCCGGCTCGGTCACACCCTGCGGCTGTTCGAGCGGGAATGCGCGGAGAACCCGCGCGTTCTGGCCATCGGCCTGCACCCGCACCTGATCGCGGTGCCGCACCGGTTGCACGAGCTGGAGGCCATGCTGGACCTGCTGCAGGCCTCGCCGCACGTCGCCTTCGCCACCGGCCCGCAGATCGCCGACTGGTACGCGACGGCAGAGCCGGCAACCGAACAGGCGGAGGGCTGAGCGATGGATTTGAACCTGTCCGGCAAGCGGGTCCTCGTCACCGGGGGCTCCAAGGGGATCGGGCTCGCCTGCGCCGAGGCCTTCGCCGCCGAGGGCGCCCTGCCCGTCCTGGTCGCCCGCGACGCGGCGGCGCTGGAAACGGCGGCGACGGGCATCCGCGAACGTCACGGCGTGGCGGTCGAGACGATGGCCGCAGACCTCGCCGACGGGGCGGCCCGCGAACGCCTCGCCGCGGCGCTTCCCGGCATCGACGTGCTGGTCAACAACGCCGGGGCGATCCCCGGCGGCAGCGTCCTCGACCTCGGCATGGCCGAATGGGAAGCGGCGTGGCAGCTGAAGGTCTTCGGCTACATCCACATGACGAAGCTCTTCGTCGAAGCGATGCGGGAGCGCGGCGGCGGGACCATCGTCAACGTCATCGGCATGATGGGCATGACGCCGCGCTGGGACTACGCCTGCGGCTCGGCGGGCAACGCGGCGCTGATCGCCTTCACCCAGGCGGTTGGCGCCCGCAGCACCGACTGGAACGTCCGCGTCTTCGGGGTGAATCCCTCGGCGACGCGCACCGACCGGGTCGCGGCGGTCTACCGCAAGCGCGCCAAGACGCGCTTCGACGACGAGGAACGCTGGACCGAAGCCCTGGGCGATCTTCCGTTCGGGCGCCTCGCCGAACCGACGGAGATCGCCTCCCTGGTCACGCTCCTCAGCTCGCCGCGCGTCGCCTACCTGTCGGGCTCGGTGGTGGACATGGACGGCGGCGGACGGTTCCGCTGAACCGGATCGCGCGACGGCCCTCCCCGGTCATGCCGGATGGGTCCCGTGCGATCGCACCCGCTCCGCAAGCGCTTCCGCCAGTTGGGCGACGGCGGGCTCCCAATCGCCGGGACTGGGCTGGTGGAACAGCCGGAGCGTCGGGTACCAGGGGCTGTCCGTCCGCCGGGTGAGCCAACGCCAGCAGCCGGAGTGTCGCGACAGCACCCAGACCGGCAGGCCCAGACCGCCCGCCAGATGCGCCACCGACGTGTCCACGGTGACGATGAGGTCCAGGCAACGCATCAGCGCCGCGGTGTCCGCGAAATCCGTCACCGCGTCCATCGGGTCGATCAGGTCCATGCCGGGGGCCGGCTCCTTGGCCTGGGCCGCGGGACTTCCCTTCTGCAGGCTGACGAACAGCGCATCCCCGGCGGCAGCCAGCGGGGCCAGAGCGGCCAGCGTCAGGCTGCGCCGCCGGTCCACCGCGTTGGCCTTGGGGCTGTGCGGGCGCGGATCGCCGGACCACACGAGCCCGACCTTGAGCCGCCCGGCCGCGGGCAGGCGCGCCCGCCACCGCTCCACCTCCGCCGGATCGGACTTCAGGTAGGGGACCGCCGCGGGGATGCTGCCGAGTTCCGTTCCGAAGGCCCGCGGCAGGCTGAGCAGCGGGCAATGGAAGTCCGTCACCGGCAGCCTGCCGTACAGGTCGTACACGCCCTCCAGTCCGGGAATGCGCTCCATCAGGCGCCGCAGACCACTGTGGACGGCCAGATGGACGCGGCCGCCCCGTGCCGCCACCAGCGGGGCGTAGCGCACGAACTGGAGCGTGTCGCCATGGCCCTGCTCGGCGTGCAGCAGGATGCTCCGGCCCTCCAGCGGCTCGCCCATCCACAGCCGGCCCGGCGCTTTGGGAACGGGAATCTCACCGATCCGCCAGCGCTCCTCGTAATGCTCCCACCCTTCGCGCAACCGGCCGCTGGTCAGCAGGACCAAGGACAGGTTGAAGCCGGCCTGGGCGCTCTCCGGGTTCCGCTCGATGAGCGTGCGGAACCCGGCCTCCGCCTCCTCCAGGCGCCGCAGGTCCAGGCACAGCACCGACAGTGCGTTCAGGGCGGCGCCATGGCCCGGCACCAACGTCAGGGCGCGGCGGCACAGCGCCTCCGCCACCCGGAAATCCGGCATCCCCGCCGCCGAGGAGCGGATGGTTTCGCCCATGTTGGCATAGGCCACGGGATGCACCGGGGACAGCGCCACCGCACGCCGGTAATGGTCCAGAGCCAGGGCCGTGTCGCCCCGCTCCTGCAAGGCGCTGCCGGCGTTGTTCCAGGGGTCGGGATAGCCCGGACGGAGCTGGATGGCCCGGCGGTAGTGGCGTCCCGCGTCCTCCCGGCGCCGCAGACCGAGCAGCGCACCGCCGAGGTTGTTGAGCGCCTCCGGGAAATCGGGTGCAAGCGCGAGCGCCCGTTGCAGCATTGGCAGGGCTTTGGCGTGCGCGCCGACCTTCAGCGTCAGATCGGCCCGCTCGCGCCACGCGTGAGCCGCCTCCGGATCGAGGCGGAGGACGCGCCCGAGCAGCCGTTCGGCCAGATCCCGGTCGCCGCGCTGCCCGGCCAATCGCGCGGCGTGGCCCAGCGCCTCCCCGTCGGTGGGGAGAAGCGCCAGCCCTCGGCGTCCAGCCCGCTCGGCCAGGCCGGCTCCACCCCGTTCCAGCGCCGCATGGCCGAGCGTGCGCCAAGCGTCCGGCAACAGGGGCGACAGGCGCACCGCGCGCCGGGCCTGTCGGTCACCATCGCCCGGCCGGCCGGCGGCCACCGACAGCTTGGCGAGGTTGACCCACGGCTCGGCATAGGCGGGGTCGAACGCGACGGCCTGCCGGAAGCACAGGACGGCGGCTTCCAGACGGTCGGCGGAGCGGCGGCACTCGCCCAACGAGTTGCGGAAGGTGGCGCGGCCCGGCTCGACGGACACGCCACGGTCGATCCATCGCTCCGCCGCGGCCTGGTCCCCACCGACGAGATTCGTCAACCCGAGGAGATGCAGCGCGTCCGCCCTCGCCGGGTCGGCGGTCAACGCCCGGCGGTAACCGGCGGCGGCTTCCGTCAGGCGTCCGGAGCGGTGGGCGGCGACCGCCGCCTGCAAACCCGCCCCGAGGGGATCGCCCCGAAGCGCGCCCGCCGGATCGGGCGCCCGGTCCGTCGTCCGCCGGGTGCCCGGTCCGGGATCACCGCCGCCGGAGACCAGCTTGGCTAGCGCGGTGGCCAGCCGCGCGATCGGGGCGTCCCAGGCGCCCGGCTCCTCCTGGTAGAACAGGCGCATGGTCGGGTACCAGGGGCTGTCCTCCCGATGGCCCAGCCAGCGCCAGCAGGCGTCGAATCGCGACAGCACCCAGACCGGTTTGCCCAGCCCGCCCGCCAGATGGCAGACCGAGGTGTCGACCGTCACCACGAGGTCCAGTTCATCGATGAAGGCCGCGGTGTCGGCGAAGTCGCGGATGTGGCCGGTCCAGTCGATGACCTCCATCCCCGGGGGCGGCGCCTTGGCCTGGGCGCCCGCCTCCCCGATCTGCAGGCTGTAGAAGGCGATGTTCGGAATGGCGGCCAGGGGCGCGAGAGCGTCCAGCGTCAGGCTGCGCCGACGGTCGACGGAGTTGGCCTTGAGATCCCCCTTGCGCGGCTCGCCCGCCCAGACGAGGCCGACCTTCAGCCGCCGCTCCCCGGCCAGACGTTCCCGCCAGGACGGACGGTCGCCCTCGCTGGCGCGCAGATAGTGCATGGCGTCGGGAATGCTGTCCAGCCGGGTCCCGACCAGCCGGGGAAGGCTGAGCAGCGGCGCGCACAGATCGCAGGCCGGCGGCTCCTCGTCCATTCCGAAAACCGCCGTGACGCCGGGGGTGTTGGCGAGCAACCGCTTCAGCAAAGGCTGCACATGCAGGAACACGCGCCCGCCGCGCTCGGCCAGCAGGGTGGCGTAGCGGACGAAATGCAGGGTGTCGCCATGCCCCTGCTCGGCGGTCAGCAGGATGCTCCGCCCGTTCAGAGGGCCACCGTCCCAGGCCGGGGCATGGCGCGGGTAGCCGGCGCCCCACATCGACCAGCGCGCTTCGTACAGCGCCCATCCGCGGGCGAAATCGCCGCGCTGCAACAAGGTCATCGACAGGTTGAAACGGGCCACCGTGCTGTCCGGGTCCAGGCGCAGGGCACGCTTGTTCCAGCGGATGCTCTCCTTGCCCTCGTTCCCAGCGTGCAGGAGCAGGGCGAGGTTGACCAGGATGCCGGAGCTGCCCGGGTCGAGGATCAGGGCGCGCCGGATGGCGGTGGCGCCGCGCGCGAATTCTCCCTTCATCATCCAGGTCAGGGAATCCTGGGCGTCCGCTTCCGCCGCCATGGGGTTGATGCGGCGGCCGCGCCCCGTGGTCCGCAAGGCCCCTTCCAGGTTGCCGTCGTGCATCAGGCCGAAGGCCAGATGGTTCATCGTCTGGGCATGGCCCGGGGCCAGCGCGACGGCTTGGCGCAGCGCGTCCAGGGCGCGGCGGGTTTCCTTCACCTCGCACAGGGCGACGCCGTAAGCGGCCCGGAGGCTGGGGCTGTCCGGAGTGGACAGCACCGCCCGGCGGAGCAGGCGAGCCGCCGTGTCCGGCTGGTTCATCGGCTGGAGCATCGCGGCCAGATTGCGCCATCCAGTGGCGAAGGCCGGGTCGAGGATCAGGGCGCGTGCGGCCAGATGCCGTGCCGCACGCCCGTTCCCCGTGTCCTTCATCATCAGCCCGAAGGCGGCCAACGCCTTGGGATAGGCCGGGCGCAGCCGCAGCGCCCGCGTGAAGGCAATGGTCGCCTGCGCCTTCCGCCCGGTCATGCGCAGGGCTTCGGCGAGATTGTGCATAGCCTGTGCGCGGTCCGGCGCGAACAGCATGACGCGGGCGAAGCAACGGGCGGCGAGACGGTTCCGTCCGTCCCCGAGCGCGATGCCGCCGAGCCGGAGCCACGCCTCCTCGTTGGAACCGTCGATGGACAGCATAGTGCGCAGCAGCGCCTCCGCCGCATCGGGGTGGCCGGCGCGTTGGAACCGGATTACATCGGCGATGGGGTTGACGATCGCGCCGGCGGGGGGGGAGGGAGACATGGTATCGCCGGATCAGGGACCGTGGAAATGCGGCAGGGCTTGCGGCGCGAACGCGGCGGTCCGGCTGCCGGCGCCGCCGGAGGGGACGGCGTCGCAGCCGCGAACGGCGGCGAAGGCCCGGCGGGGGCAACGGCTCCGAACCAGGGCGGACGGATCGTCAAGGGAGGTTGGCATCATGCAGAGGCTCCGAGCAGAGGACAGATGCTATCCTGGGATCGGCCCGCTTTCTCCACTGAATTGTGCCGCCAGCTTTAAAAAAACCCGTTGAGCGGCGTGGTACGCCGCTCAACGGTTGCGTGATCGGCGACGAAGGCACGAAGACGGGACTCGCTCCGTGCCTTGCCATGAGGGCATCCGAGAGCCGTCCTTGCGGTCAGCCCCGGGTCCGGCGCGCCCGCCACAGCAGCGCCAGCGTGACCACCAGACCGGTGGCCAGGACCGCGACCGCCGGCGACGGCGCCCACCCGAGCAGCCGGGCGAGGCCGTGGATCTGGGTGGTCACGCCCTGCGCCTGGGCCGCCACGCCCTGCGCCTGCTCGGCGAGGTCCTGCACCTGCTGGGTCACCTGCAGCACCGGCGCCAACACCTCCGCCACCACGCCGAGCGAGCCGCCGATCGCCAGCGTCCCGGCAGCGGCGCGGACGGCGGCGGTTGGGACGGAGGGCGTGGCCGGCTCGACCGTCTGCGCCATCGGACCGTCGTCGAGTGCGCGGCGCCAGTCCGCCCCACGGAACAGCAGTTCCTCGGCGCGCCGACGCCGCACCAGGCCGGGCAGCACCCGGCCGCCACCATACACCCACGCGCCGAACTCGGCGGCGGCCCCGGCACTGTCACCGGCGTTCAGCTTGCGCAGCAGGGTGGAGGGCTTTCCGCTGCGCAGGCGGATGAAGCCGTCCTTTCCGGAATCCTTGCCCTTCCTGGCCCGGCCCGGCCCGACGTTGAAAACGAAATCGATCAGAGCGGCCCGCTGTCCGTCGGTCAGGGGCACGGTCACGGCGCCGTCCACGACCGCGGCCGCCTCGGCCAAGTCGCTGGCGAGCAGACGCTCCGCCTGATCGGTGGTTATGGCGTCGCCCGCGGTCACGGCCTGGGTGTGGCCGTAACCGATGGTCCACACGCCGGCCGGGCAGCGGTATGCGGTTCGGGACAGTCCCTCGAAGTGGCGGGCCAGATCGAGGGCGGCGGGCGGGGGAGCCGCCCGAAGGGTGGCGGTCATGGTCACTCCTGGAATGGTTCGGGGCGGGTATCGTTCCGGCGCGCGCGGAGCCGCGCCCGCAGGCGCGTCCACCACGCCGGCGGGCGCTTGGCGACGTCGCCGAGCGCCAGGGCGAGGCGGACCAGCACGAGCATCAGCCCCAGCGCGGCGGTGGCGAGCTGGAGGCCGAGCGTCAGGTCGGCGGCCCAGAGGGGAATGGTGGCCGCCACGGTGCCAGCGGGAAGGTCGAAGGCGGTGCGAGCGGTCATGGCGGGTCCTGCGGGCATGAAAAAGCCGCCTCAAGGGCGGCCGGTCATCAGACGGTTGGGGTGTTGTCGCGGGCGTCAGACCCGGACGCGGACCTCGCCCGTGGGGGTGCGATACCCGCCGCCCACCGGCAAGTTGCCGGCCGCCGCAGCTGCGTTGGACGAGTAGACGGGGAGCTTCGAAAAGGCGGCCTGCACGAACGTCGTGAAGTCGACCATGAGGGGCACCACCACGCTGGTGTTCGGGTCGTTGTACCCGAACATCATGTAATCGATGGTGTAATCGGTATCGCCCTCATAGAGGACGCCGTCCAGGCGCTTCCCGAAGCGCTCAATCTCCACGAACTGGTTCTGGACCTGGGCCATGACGGGTATGGCCGCAGACTGGTCCGGGAGCTGGAATTCCTGGTCCCCGAAGGTGTCGTTATTGACCTTGAGGGTGGTCATGAACATCCCATCGTGGTTGTCGAAGACGATGGAGTGCCGGCCCCCGCCGTTGGTCTTCAGCTCGTTAATCGCGTTGACGAGGCTGGAGGTGTCCGTGGTCAGGAGGTTGTCGAGCTTGCCGATGCCCACCTGCATGTCAACGAGGAGGGGGACCAGTCCAGTGATCCCGACTGCGTTCCCGCGGCACCCTGCGTCATAGACGTTCACGGCCCCGACCATCGACCGGATGTCCTCGGGGGACGTGTACTGGGTGGAATACCCCAGGTTGGTGGAGTCGAGTTCAAAACCCGCGCCCCCGTCATCGAGCAGGCTGAAGGGCAGGGGGTGGGAGTGCTTGGATGGATCGACCGTCGCGGCGATGGCAACGTTGGCGGAGCCATCGAAGGTCACCGTCCCCGTGACGCCGCCGCTCAGGGAGATGGTCCGGGCGGTGGCGAGCTTGGTGGCGGTGCCGGCATTGCCGGAGACGGACGTCTGGGCGGGGTGGACGTGGTCCGCACGGGCCGCCTGCCCCGAGGTACCGACGGCCGCCGTGCCGGGGGCCGAGGGAGTCACGCTGCCCACCGTCGCCTTGCCGTTCCAAGTCGCCTTCTCGGCGTCGGTCACGAACCGGTTGTTGGTATCCTGTGTGACCGTCGCGTTGATGCTGACGGCGCTGGACAAGTCGGTGGTCACGGAGCCGGTGACACCACCGGTCAGGGTGATCGTGCGCGCGGCGGTCAGTTTGCCCGCCGACGCCACCGCCTTGGTGCTGTCGGCGGTGTTGTCCACGCTGCCCAGGCCGACGTCGGCTTTGCTCAGGGTGACATCGCCGCTCTTGCCCGCCACAGTCTTCACGGGAGCCGCAGCGGCGGCGCGGGCCGTCGTGAAGTAGAGGTTGGCCGCTCCTTCCGGCACCGCGTCGGTGGAGCCGGGCGAGGCCGATATCTCGACGTAGCCCGATCCGGACCAGCGGTAAGTCTTGTTGGTCCCGGTGGCGACGTAGATCTTGCCGGTCTCGCCGGAAGCCGGAAAGTTGCCGGTGGCGGAGAATTCCAGCACGTCGTCCACATAGGACGGCAAATAGGACGCCGGCACCTTCCCGTCGCCGCCGAGAGGCGTCACGCCGTTGGCGGCGCCCTTCTCGCTGGCCGCGATCCGCGCCGTGCTGTCCACCGCGTTGATCGTGATGCCGGCGCTGCCGTCGAAGGGGACATTGTTGATGGTCACCGCGCTGGCCAGTTTGGTCGCCGTGCCGGCGTTGCCCGACACGCTGGTCTGCATTGGATGGACATGGTCCGACCGGGCCGCCGTGGCCGCCGTGCCGGCGGAGGCCGTGCCCGCGGCCGAGCCAGCCGTCGTGCCGACCGTGGCTTTGCCGTTGATCTGGGCCTGGATCGGCCCGGTCACGCCGTCGAGACAGCCCAACTCCGTCACGCTCACCGCCGCCGGCCAGTCGCTGTGCGCGGTCACGCTGTGCGCCGTCGGGGTCCGGGCGTCGGAGAGGCGGCTGTCGCTGCCCAGCACCACCTCGCCCGATGCCGCGTTGCCGCCGGCCGGGGCGTTCCTGGCCGCCGCCGAGCCCAGCGCCGCCTTGTCCGCCTTCTGGGCGGCCAGCGCTTGTTCCGCCGCCTGGGCGCGGGTGGTCTCGACCTGGACCGCCTGCTGAGCGGTCACAGCGGCCTGAGCCGCCGAGGACGCCGCCGCCTGGGCATGCTCCGCCGCAACCTCTTCGCTGTGGCGGGCCGCCTGGGACGACGAAAGCGCCTCTTGCGGAGCGGCGACCGCCGCCTCGTAGAGCTGGATCATGTTGCTGGTACGGGCCGCCAGATCGGCGGTGATGGACGCCGTGAAGTTCTGAATGATCCCGTACGGCAAAGCCCCGCCGGAGGTCCCGGCGAAGGGGGTGGCCAGGGTCAGCCGGTCGTCTTCGAACGACACGATCTCGTAAAGGCGCCCACCGTCCAGGGTAAAGACGTCACCGGCCTTCAGCTTGCCGGACCAGCGCGTGTTGGAGCCGAGGACGGTCGTGGACCCGTTGGTGACCGCCACGCGGCCGACTTTGTACCAGCTCATGCTTTCACCTTCTCGATCGTGGGTTGCGGGGGAAATACGACCTCCGCCGGGCTGGTGAAGGTGTGGTTGAGGTCGCGCAGCGCCTGCCGATGGGCGGTCAGGGCCTGCCGGCAGGCTTCGGTCAACGGGAAATCGGGCTGCATGTACCGGTCGGTGTCCGACAGCCGCCGGGCCGCCTCGGCGGTGATCCCGCTCCAGTCGGCTATCACAAGGTTAAGCCGCATGGATCAGCACCTCGGTGTCTTGGTAGGGGAATGCATCGAAACGCAGGGTATGGGTGCCGGGGTGCGGCGAGGAGAACTCCAACATCCCGTCGTCCACCACAAACCCAGCGCACGAAACCCTCAGGACAGTGCCCGAGGGTATGCCAGTGATGGTTGCGATGTCGGCGCCATCGCATACGATCATCGTCTTGTCCACCGACAGCTGCATGACAGGCCGGGGCCGCACCTCCTTGGTCAGGGGGTCAATCCACTGGGTCAGCGGATCAAGCTGGACGCCCCACATTTTGCGTGCGTCGGCATAGAGGGGTGGCAAACCCTCATGGAATTGGCCCAGTCCGACGCTGATGATGCGCCCGGACGTCGTGTCCCACTGGGTGTAGACCTGACTATCGGTTGCGACGGAACTCTCAACGATCAGTGCGTTGGTGTTCACCGACGTGCCTCCATGACAGAGATTGAGCGGTACGCGATTGAGGCCACGCGGCCGTCAACGTCCTTGTGCTTTTTCGCGAGGAAACGATACGCGCGCCACACAGTTGTCCCGTCGTTGCGGGCTGGACCGTCCAGCGGCTCGCGGTCGACAATGGTGTAATTCCAGGGCTGACTCATGCCGGCATTCCACAGGCCGCCGGTGACATCTCCCGACGCTGCTGTTCCGCCCAGTTCGGGGAGCAGGTCAACCCAGTTCCACCCGCCACCACCGGGGACAATTGAACCTCGCTGGATCAAGAAGACAAACAGCGGGTGGCTGGCCTCGCTATAGGCGGTAGCCCCAGAGATGGCCTGCATGGCCGAGCAATTGACAATGACGGGACGCCCATAGCATTCGAGGGACGTCGCGACACACTCGGTCCATCCCCCGGTCCACAGCTCGGTGATGCTGGGCACGTACTCGGCCGCTGGGACCGTCACCTGATTGACCCCAATCTTCAGCGAGGTGACCGTGGTGTCGCCCAGCTGCGCAGAATTGCGGATGATGATGCTGTCCGTGGCAAGCTGGCCTCCGGTGATCCGGGTTACGCCCCCCGGCTGCCAGGGCTGCGCCACCGTAGCGTTTGGGGCGCATTCTCCCAGAAACGGCAGGGCGAAGAACAACCAGCTATCCACATGCCCTGGCGCAACCAGCGTGGCATACTTACGAATTTTTGGGCGCATCATGCGGGCATTTGCGGGAGCCGCTCCTTTGACCCGGAGGCGCTTCCAAGTGCCTAGCTGCAATCCGTCACCGGGGGTGTTTGAGACGCTGCCATCGTTGCCGGGGGCATCGGGCAAGGCGTAGGCAATCTCATTACCGCCTGCATCGAGCCATGATATATAAATCTGCACGAGGCACCGGTGGGCGCTAACATAGACCGTAAATTCATAGAATTGACCGGGGACCGTCGGGATACCCAGCCAATTGGACGCAGGATGCGAGTAATTCAGGTCATAGAATCCTGATGGATAGCCGTTGTTCTGGAACACCGCAAGGGAGTGCCCGCCCTGTGGATGCCAGCCATCCTGATTATAAACGCGGATGATAGACTGTCCGGCATCACTGTTGTAGGTGTTGCGGTCCCAGCATTCCCACTGGGCACTAAGGTCGCTGTTCGTCAACAGATTACCCGTCGAAAACACGGCGAACTTGTCCACGGTGAGCGCCCCAGCCTTCACTTCGCGGGCGGTGACCGTCCCGGCGGCGATGGCCCCGCCGTTGATCTCGGTGGTATCCTCGTAAAACCAGCCGCCGACCGTGGTCAGTGTGTTGCTGCCCTTCACCAGGATCTTGCCGGGGTTGATGCTCGTGCTGCCGGTGTTGATCCGCCCTGCCGGGTCCTGGGCGCCGGTGGCGGCGTTGCTGGCGACGGTGGACAGCGTGGACCCGCTGGCGCTGCCGATCCTGATGGAGTCGGTTAGCACGCTGCTGGCCTTCAGGTGCCTGGCGTCGATGCCGTTTGGGCCGATGTGGGTGTCACCGATCCAGCCCGTTCCGATAACCACAGAGCGCAGATAGACCGTGCCGTTCTGAACAACGAATGGGCTGATCTTCGAGCCACCCGGCGCCGTGATTTCGAACTTTTCGGCCAGGACAGTGAAGGTGCTGGTGGGCACGCCGTCCTTGGCGGTCGTGGCAAGGCCGAAACCTGAGACGTACCCATTGACGTCCACCTTGACGGTGTACTGCGCCGACAGACCGTCGATGCTCAAGGCTTGCTCTTGGATCGCGGCGTAGTTGCCGTCGGCAAGGGTTTGCACGGTGTCGATGCGGGTGGACATGGTCCCAAGGGCAGACGCCCGCGCGTCCGCCTCCTGCTGCACCATCGCCACCATCTCGCCTGGAGCCAGCGACCAAGCGGAGGGGGTGTTGCCCTCCTCAAGCTGGACGTCGGTCACGTCCACCTGGGCGCCCGCGAGGTTGTACTGGAAGAAGCGCAGCCGGCAGTTCTTGATCGCCGCCAGGGACGACTTCCACACGGTGCAGAAGGTCGTCCACTCCGAGGACGTGACGGCGAATGCTGTCTCGGGGAGGGTGTCCGGGTTCAGGTCGGCGTGCAGCTCGCTTGAGGCGCCTGCCACCAGTCGGGCCTTGAAGGACAGGACATAGTCGGTGTCCGGTTTCAGCTCGGTGAGGACCGGGGAGACGGTGCTCTGGGCGTTGCCTGAGACCCGTACCCGGTACCGGCTCGCAAATGTGGCGTCCTCCGTGACGGGGAAGGCGCTTGTCCAGCGGTTGAGGCGCTGCACGAGGTTGGTCCCGCCGGAGAACCGGGCGAACAGCTTGGTGATGTGCTGGGACAGCGCCTCATCCTCGTTGGCACGGGTCGTCGCCTCCGTCTGGATGGCGGCGACGTTCTGCCCGATGCGGGGATCTTCCGCGCTTTCCCATGCGGTCCCCGACCAGCGCTTTGGCACGCTGTTGTTCGCTGTGTCGTACCAGACGTCGCCGGTCTGGGGCGAGGCGGGGGCGGAGGCCTGCCGGAAGGTGCGCACCCGGTCGGCCTTGCTGATCGCCGTGTTGACCTGCGTCGTCAGCGCCGCGTCACCGTCGGCACGCGCCGTCTGCTCGGCCTGGATGGCGGCGGTGTTGCTCGCCGTGCGCGGGTCCTCAACGTTTTCCCACGCGGTCCCAGTGTAGCGTTTCGGCGCGTTGTTCGAAGACGTGTCGTACCAGATGTCCCCGGTCTGCGGGCCGCCGGGCGCCGTGGCCTGCCGGAACGTCCGGGTTCGGGTCGCCTGGGCGGACACCGTGGTGATCTGCGAGGCCAAGGAGGCATCCGCGTCCGCCCGCGCGGTCGCCTCGCTGGTGATGGCGGCGGCGTTGGCGGCCAGCCGCGCGTCGTCCACCAACTCCCACGCGGTGCCGTTGTAGCGCTTGGCCGCGTTGCCGTTGGCCGTATCGTACCAGACATCGCCGGCCTGCGGCGCGGCGGGCGCGGCGCTCTGCCGGGACGTTCGGGACCGTGACGCTTGCGCCGACACGATGCTGATGCTGCTCGCCAGGGCGGAATCACCGTCCGCACGGGCCGTCTGTTCAGCGACCACTGCGGCGGCGGTCGCCGCGATGCGCGGGTCCTCGGTGGACTCCCAGCCCGTCCCGGACCAACGCTTGGGGGCGTTGTTGCTGGCGGTGTCGTACCACAGGTCGCCAGCCTGAGGGGCGGCGGGGGCCGTGGCCTGCCGGAACGTCCGGGTTCGGGTCGCCTGGGCGGACACCGATGTCAGCGTGTTCGCCAGGGCGCCGTCGGCGTTGGTGCGGGCCGTCTGCTCCGCCAGAATCGCAGCGGCGTTGTCCGCGGTGTCGGCAACCACCGCGTCGATGCGCTGCCCAAGCGCGCTGTCAGCGTTGGCCCGCGTCGTCGCCTCGGTCTGCACAGCGGCCAGGGCGTTGCCCGCCTGGGCGGCGACCAGGGTCACGCTTTCGGCTAGGGCCTCATCCGCGTCGGCACGCGCCGTCTGCTCGGCCTGGATAGCGGCGGTGTTGTCCTCCACGACGGCCCCGAGGGCGGTCAGGCTCCGGGTCAGCGCCGCCGTCTCGTCGGTGAGGGTGGCGACCTCCTGCTGGAGACCCGTCTCCACGCCCGCCAGCCTGTCGCGCACCCCGTCAATCGTGGCGTCCACGCCGGTCATCGCCTGGGCGAGCCGCCCCTGCGCCCCCAGGCGGACCTCGTGTGCCGCCAGCACCGCCTCCAGGGCAGCCTCACCCGCGAGACCCAGGCTCGCCGGGTCCACATCGGACAGCCGCTCGATGCGCTCGCCCAGCTCCTCCGCAAGGTCCCCCGGCTCGATGCGCAGCGCGGTCACCGGGCCAAGGGCAATCCACTCGCCTTCATTGCCGCTGGT
Source organism: Azospirillum sp. UFLA03-27 (assembly GCF_059803775.1). Lineage (NCBI taxonomy): Bacteria > Pseudomonadati > Pseudomonadota > Alphaproteobacteria > Rhodospirillales > Azospirillaceae > Azospirillum > Azospirillum sp. UFLA03-27. The sequence goes on from NZ_JAUQTX010000028.1 coordinate 27,354, forward strand.
GTCCACGGACGCGGCCCAGACCCAACGGGTGGCCCCCGCCGGCAAGCCGGTCAGCGTCACCCGGCGCAGGCCCGCCCCGACCAGCATGGCGGCGGTCTTATCGTCGGCGGGCGCCGCGTAGAAACGGACCTCCAGAGTGTCGGCGTCTGCGGGGGGCGTGAACGTGAACACCGCGCCACCGTAGACCTCGGTCACCGCCATGTCCGTGGGCGGCCCCGGCGGCACGTCGTCGCCCGTCGCGGCGATGGTCTGCTCGGGCGTCCAGCCGGACACCCCGCCGACGGCACGGGCACGCAGCCGCACCCCGTAGGTGTAGCCCCCGACCACGTTGACGACGCAGCGCCCACCGCCCGCCGGGATGGGGGTCGGGTTTGACGCCGTCCCCGGCCAGCCGGTGGTCAGGCCGTCGCGGATTTCCAACTCGTAGTCCAGATCGGGGACCTCGTTCCAGGTCACCACCAGCCGGATCAGCACCACCCCGTCCGGTCGCCCGCCGGCAGAAGCCGCGTCGAGCAGCGTGCCCAGAGTCAGGCCGGTCGGTACCGGCACGGTCAGCGCCCCGGCGCCGTACGTCCCGTCCGGCTGCACCACCACGGGCCGCCCGGCCTGTCCGGCATCGGGCGGCAGCAGAGCGTAGCGCCCGAGCTGCGTGGCGTAGACCCGCTGCTGCCCCGCCGGCCAGACGACGCGGGCGCCTCCGTTGGACGAGCCGTAGACCGCCAGGTAGCGCAGACGGTCCGGCGCCACCAGCCGCACCCGGACCAGCTCCGAGGTGAGGCCGTCCTCCCGGCACACCGTGGTCTCGTCGCCGACGGCCATCCGGCTGGTGAAGGACCAGAAGGACGGTTCCGGCCCCTGAAGAATGATGTCGCCCTGGTCACCGGTCGAGGTGGTGACTTCCGAGGCGCGGTCAGGATAGACGAAGGCCATCAGAACCGCCGTTCTTTGATCTGGAAGGTTTTGGTGAAGATGCCGAGGCGGCTTTCGTTGACGCCGCCGGTGTCCACCGGTTTTCCCCACACCGTGTAGTGCGCAAGGTTCGGGGCGTTGGGCCGCGCCACCATCAGGATGTCGCCGGTCTTGCCGGCCAGCCGCTCGATCTCAAGCGCGACCTCGTCGCGCTCCCGGCGGGTCATCTCGCCGAATTCCGCGCTCAGAACGCGGCGCCGTGGCCCGGCGCGGGAGTACATCTGGCCGCCGGCGCCGTCGCGCTCCTCCGACAGGTCTTCCCAGCGCACGCCCCAGTTCGCCTTGAAATTGAAGGCGAAGCGATGCAGCGGCGCCAGGACCAGCCGGCCGGCACGCGAAACCTCCCGGTCCGGATCGGTGACGGCCACCTCCCACACCCGCGCGGTGACCGTCGCCGGCAGCAGATGGATGGCGTAGTTGTGCGCGTCGTCGACATGCCCCGGCCCGGCGTAGGTGTAGACCGGGGCCGCCGACAGATCGGCCACCGTCGCGGCCGCGCGCACCCTCAGGGTGGCCGCCGGCCCGGCATTGACCAGAGGCAGCACCACCGCGTCCACCGGCTTGCCGGCGTGCAGATCGGCACGAACCGCCAGTTCGGGACCGGTCTGCTCGTGATAGCGGGCCACGTGCTTGATTTGCAGCCGCTCCACACCCAGCGTGTCCGGTCCGGGGTGGAGGGCGGTCAGGGTGGCGGTGTCGGCGTGGTTGATCCAGCCGACCCGTGCCGTCAGGTTGTCCATGTCACACCTCAATAACCAGTTCGGTCCATTCGCCCTCGGCGACTTCCGCCACCACGCCGATCTGGCCGCCCTCCAGGCCATGGCCGTCCCACTGGATCGCCACCTCGTCCCCGATGTCGAAGAAGAAGGGAGGCGTGTCGGGCACGACCCGGTAATGGGCCCGGTTGCCGAGCCAGTGGGCCAGGGACGCCTGCAGAACGGTTTCGCAGCCGATCTTGTCGGCGAGGCAGGTCTCCACGACGGCCGGATCCTGCGCGCCCAGATGGAGGCGGTCGCGGGTGACCTCGTCCTTCGCCTCCGCGATCTCCTGCCCACGCGCCAGCCAGCGGCGCCGCTCCGGCCCGCCGACGGGGTCGGCCGCGCCGGGGGTGTCGTCGCCCTTGAGCTGGCTGGCCGTCTGAGGCGTCCAGTTGCGGTCGTACCCGCCGCGCAACCGCCACGGCGGTGGATAGACCTCCGTGGGAAGCTCGGCCGGCTGCAGGCTGATCAGCGTCCCTTCGGCCTTGGACAGCAGGCAGCGCGGGGATCCCGTCGCCACCTTCCAGACACCGACCTGGAGTTGGCCGCGCCACGAGAACGCCCCCCAGCCGCAAGGCGCCAGAAGGCGCTGGATCAGCGACAGGACGGTCGGCTCCTCGCCGTGGGAGACGTAAAGCTGCACCTCGCCGGGCATGTCGGCCGCGAAACGCTCGAAATGGCGGGCGGATTTCCGCGTCGCCGGCAGCCCGCCGCGCCGGAAGGCCAGATCGTCGATCACCAGGGCGGTGGTGTTGAGATACACCCCGTCCACAACCAGACCGTCGAAATCGCAGGTCACGTCGCCCGCCGGCTCCGCCGCCAGCGTGAAGGTCGAGGCCGCCAGATCGATGGCCGCAAGGTCCGTGGGCAGTTGCGGGACGCCGGCGACATAGACCGCCCGCAGGGCGCGCGACGGGCCGTCGTTGAACTGATAGGCCGGAACCGTCGTTGCGATCCGGGTCGGCGTCACATTGTTGCACGTGCCATAGCCGAAGGGCCGGCGGCGGTTGGCGATTTCCGGCGGGGCGTCGTCCGGGTAGGTGGCGGTCTGGGCCGGCTTGTCGAGCAGGTAATCCCAATCCCGCAGCCGGATGCGCACCGTGTCGTCGTCGCCGGGCACGATGTCCCGGGCCGTGCATTCAAAGACCACCTCGGTCGTCCCGTCGGGCTGCGGCTGCAGCACCTCGACCGGACGCCCGTCGACGGCGACGCGCCGCAGCAGGTCGCTGCGCTCGCCCTCCAGATTGTCCAGTTCGAGGTCGCCGAGGCTGGCGTTGGCCCAGCCGCCGACCGTGCCACCGGTCAGGAGCGTGCGGCTGAAGGAGGGGGTCCGCAACCCGTCCTCGAACTCCCTGTGGTCGCGGTCGATGTAATTCATGGTCCCGTAACGCAGCATGACGTCTCCGATGGCGAGGGACAGGCGGTCGCGGCGGGCGCCGAAGGGGGCCGCGCCGAAGGGAGAGGCGCCGAACATGACGTACCCCTGGACGGTGGCGAGGGTGGTGCGGGCGGAGGCCCGCAACGGCGGCGGAACGGCGGCCGGCACCGGGGGGCGCCAGACCGGCCGGCGGGTGAAGGCGCGGACCATGGCCAGGGACCGCCCCGCTTCGACGCGGGGCGGCGGACGGACGACGCCGCTCAGATCGAGCGGCGCCGGTTCCGTCACGGTCAAGGGCAGCTCCTCGATCCGGACGAGGAAGACACGCATCAGGCCGCGCGCCCCGGCAGCGTGCCGGCGTCGCCGGCCCGCTTGAACTGGCCGCGCAGCGCGGCCAGCGCCTTCTCCTGGCGCAAGCCGCTGTCCTTCAGCCCTTCGAGGACCGTGGTCAGGTCGGCGCCGTTGAAGACGACCGCGCGGAGCAATTGCCGCAGCGTCTCCACCACCGCGGTGTCGGGGGCGGGCATCGTGGTTGTGGTGCCGCCGCCGCGCCGCAGGAAATCGACGCTGGCCCGGCTGGTCATCACCATCGAGCCGGTCGGCAGCCGGATCAGCTCCGGCCCGGCGTCGTTGACCATGGTGAGGCCGGTGGCCGGTCCGCCGGCGCCATGGGGAAGCCGGTTGATCGCGTCGACGATGGAGCTGTCGTAGGATTTGACGGCCGGAAGGTTGGCGACCTCCCCCATGATCTTCTGCCAGAAGGCCGTGGCGCCCTGGCTGCCAAAATAATCGGTGTAGGCGGTCAGCAGACGATCGGCGGTGCTGGCCATCCGTCCCAGCGCGTCGTTGTCGTTGGCGGCCGCCTTCGCAAGATCCGTCTGGTACGCGCCCAGCGCGTTGGTGTAGGCGGTGGACGCCGAGACCCCGGCGGAGCTGATGCCCAGCTTGTTGGTCAGCCAGTCGGTGAGCGATTCTCCGGACTGCCGCGCCTTTTCATAAGCCTGGGCCTGCTTCTCGAGAGTCTGCACCTCCTGCAGGCGGGCGCGGACGACCGGATCGGTGACCGCCGACAGCTCCCGCGCCTGCTCCAGCTCGGTCTGGTAACGGTCGAACTCCGCCTGGGACAGCTGGCCCAACGCCACCTGGGCGGCCCGGTAGCGCTGATCCAGGCCGGCCAGGGAGTCCTGGCGGGCGATGTCGCGCGCCGCGGCAGCCAGCCCCGACATCACCGGGTCGAGCTGAGCGAAATACTCGACCGCCTTTCCCAGCTGGTTGACGTCGAGGCCGGCAAAGATCGCCTTAGCCTGGGCCTCGTACATGTCGTTCGGGTTGCGACCCGACATCAGGCTGTTGGCCCAATTGTTGTTCCACCAGGTCCGCACGTCGGTCAGCTGGTTCAGGTAGTCGGCTCCGCGGGCGCTGTTCAGCCCGGCGTCGAACGTCTTCCGGTAATCGCCGTAGATCTTCTCCTTCGCGGCGGCTTCGACATCGTTGATCAGGCCGACCAGGGCGGGATTCACCTTCCCCACCTGATCGCGGAAGGCGGCCATCTGCCCGTCCAGCTCCGCCACCGCCACCTGCACCGTCTGCCATTGCACCGGGTCCCGGATGTTGTCCAGGATCGCGGTCAGCTGGCCCGTTGCCATGGACGCGTAATCCGCTTCCAGGCCGAACTCCTGCGCCAGCCTGAACTGGTCGACCATCGGCTGGAGGCTCTCGGCGGTCGCCGCAAAGGCCGATTTCTGGACCGCGTGCAGCGACGTGTCGAGGTTGGACAGAGCCGAATTCGTCTGCTCGATCGCCTTGGCCAGCGACAGCCCCTGGACGATCTTGTTCAGATCGCCGCTGTTCTGCGCGGCATCGGACGCCAGGGCCTTGCCGACCAGCCCATCGGCGGTCAGCGTGCCCATCACCTCGCGGATGAACGCTTCGGGTGTCTGGGCCTTTTTGCCGTTGTTCACGACCTTGGGGCCACCGTCCACGAAGAAATACTGCTGCCCCTCGCGGACCTGCACACCGAGCTGGGTCATGGTGTTGACCGCGGTGGCCACGGCATCGGTCACCGCCACCACACGGTCGGTGCTCCCGCCGTTGTCCGCATCGGCGCCGATCCGGACCAGCTTGCCGTTCTCGACCCGCAAGGTCGCGGCGGCGTTCGGGCCGACGGAGGCTTTCTGCGCACCGATGCCGCCGCCCAATGCACCGGCGACGGCACCGACCACGGCACCGGCCAACGTTCCGATGCCAGGAACGACTGAACCATAGGCCGCACCGGCTGCCGCACCAGACAAGGCTCCAGCCCCGGCCCCCACCACCTTGCTGTTGCTTTGAGTGCCGGCCCAGCCGCCGAACAACGAACCAGCCGCAAAGCCAACCCCAGCCGAGCCGAGGACGCCTCCAATGGTCGCTCCGCCTGTGCTTGCACCGGACGGGACGCCTCCCAGGCCTACGGTTGTATTCCCGGCACCAGCCATCGCATTGGTCATCCCGCCTGGCACAGCAGCCACACCGGCGGCATGCGCTCCGCCACCGGTCACCGAACCCATGGCGATAGACCCACTGCCGGTGATGCTGCCGGGCAAGGCCGCCGATGCCACCGTGCCGCCCCAAAGTGTGGTGTTCATCACACTGTCGTAAAGTCCAGACAGCCCCAACTTGTCTCCCACCCATGACAGCGCTTTCCCCCCGGCCCAATTGCTCGCCATGGAGGAAACCTGCCCGGTTGGATTGCTGCCACCCTGGGCTGGGCTGTTGCCCGATGTCGCAAAGGCACCCCACAGCGTCGGACCACTGGTTCCGAAGAACGCGTTCTTCAGCGGCTGAATGGCCGCCATCTTGACCAGATCGATGGCGAGTTCACCGATGATCGCCTTGGTGGTCTTGCCCCAGTCCAGCGCCGCAGTCTTGCCGGTGACGAACGCCTTCACCAGGGTGTCACCCATGCTGTCGAACGCCTTCTCCAGCTTTTCGGCCAGAGCAATCCCGGCCTTATTAACTGCTTCCTCGGCTTTCTTCGGATTGGCCGACGAATCATTGGCGGCGGCAACCGGGGCATCGCGTTTTTCACCGGCAGGACTGGTTTGCACCGGGGCCGATTGCCGCACCGCGGCGGTCTGGAGAGACCCCGTGGAGCCCTGCGCCTTGGTCAGGTCCCCGATCCGGCCGGACAGCGCCTCGAAGGCCGGACCGTTGAGATTAGCGGCGGCCTGGGCGGCGCTCTCGTGGATTTTGGCCATCGCACCGGCCCAGGACCCGGCGGAGGCCGTCGCGGTGGCGGTGCTGGCCGCCTGGGCGCCGGCGGCGGCTTCCGCCGCCCGCATGCCGGCCACCCACCGCTCGTGCGCGGCGGTGGCCTTCCGGACGGCGGCGTCCTGCTGGGACAGGATGGCCGCGCGAAGCCGTTCCTTGTCGGCCAGCGCGTGTTCGCTGGCTTCCAGATTGGTGAGTTCATCCGCGAAGCGGCTGGTGATCGCCGTCACCTTGGTCGTGAGCCGTTCGACATCCCCGTACTGGCGGGCAAGCTGCTCACCGGATTTGGTCGCGCGGACGGTGGTGGATATCCAGTCGTCGTAGCCGACGACCAGCTGTTCTGCTGCCATGGCTGCCTCAGCGGCGAGAGGTGATGATCAGGGCGGACGGATCCGCCGGTGGGGCGGCGTGGCGGGCAGGACGGAGGGGGCGTTGCTCACGCTCCCTCCCCGGCCTCGCCGCCGGTCTGGGCGGCGCTCTGCCTGGACGTCTCGGCCCACCAGGCGAGGTACAGCTCGTCCATGTGATGGAGCAGCGTCCGCAGGAGGTCGGCGTCGACGGCGTTGCGGTCGGCGTAGGCCGTCACCACCGACCAGGGGATACGGCAGGGCGTGGCGGGTCCAAGTCCGCCCGGCCGCCAATGCCGGTCGTCGGCAAGGTCGTGCCACGCGCGCCAGACCCATCGGCACCAGGGCTCGACCTCCACCGCTTCCCCGAGCCCGGCCCGGCGCGCCGCGACGATCGCCACGGCATCCGGATCCTCATCCATCAGCTCGTCCAGCAGGTCGTCGGTCTCGGCCCGCCGGTCGAGCCAGTCCCGCAGCGCCGCGGTCAGTTTCCCCGGGCGGCCTCCAGCTCCTCGGCCTTGCCGTCCTGCGCCGTGGTGGCCGCACCGAAGGCGAGGTCGAGCAGCCTGGCGCCGCGGGGCTCCAGGATCAGGTCGCAGAATTCGGCGAAGGACAGTTCGCGGCCGCCGATGACGCAACCCTCCACGTCGACCAGGCTGTGGTCGATCAGGCAGCGGGCGTTGATCCGGCGCTTGTGCGACACCGGCAACCGGTTGGTGTCGCCGTTGAAGCCCTTGGCCGCCTGGCGCTGCTGGCGGGCCTGGGCGTCGTAGTAGGCGTCCGGCAGGCCCTTCGTCCTGATGCGCAGGCTGCGGTCGGGGTCCGGGGTGATCCACACGCCGTCGCGCGCAACGCGCTCGTCCACCAGCAGGTCGCCGAGGTCGTCGGTCTGCGGGGCGGCAGCCGTCAGGCCGTGCGAAACATGTTCGAAGGTCATGAGCGTCTCTCGTGCTTGGTCGTTGGTCGGGATGCGCGGAAGCGGGCGGGCGCCGACCAAACGCCCGCCCCGGTTCGCGCGAACCGTCTGCCGGCCCGGTGGGGCAGCCTCGTTCCCGTTGGTCGCCGGGAGGCCGGTTACTGGAAGAATTCGATCCGGTTCAGGATCAGCTGCGCGTTGGTCAGCGGATCGCGCGAGGCGGTCAGCTGCGCCGGCAGCGTGACGTCCTGGCTCTTGCCGCCGACGCCCGGATCGCCCTCACGGGCGGTGAGGCGCGGCGACTCCCAGATCATCGCCCGGCCGCATTTCTGCAGGCGGCAGTTGACGCCGATCTTCTCGCCGGACTCGATCCGCGACAGCAGGGCGCGGGAGCCGAAGTAGGTGTCCAGCTCCACCTTCACGTCGCAGGCGCCGTCGCGGATCGCCACCGCCGCCGGGGCGGTTCCGTCGCCGTCGGACAGCGCGTCGCGGGTGCTCAGGTTGTTGGTGATCGTGAACTTGATGGCGCGGGCCCAGTCGGGATTGCCCAGCGCCGCTCCGCCGACGCCGATCCGGCCGCAGTTCGCGGAGAAGGCCATCGCCGGATAGTCGACCATGTCCGGAGCGTCGGCCGGCGCAACGTCGAGCGCGACGCCGGACGAGCCACCCTTCATGCCCATGAAGGCCACCGTCCCGGTCGCCGGCTTCTTCGCTTCGCCGCCGAATTCCAGGCTGTTCACCCGCATGCCGGTCTGGGCGATGAAGCTCGGCGGGTTCTGCTCCATGAAGCCGCGCTCCAGCGTCACCGAACGCACCAGCGATCCGTTCTTGATGACGTCGCCGTGCCAGACGCGGATCGTCTTGTCGGCGCCGGCATCGACCGCCCAGCCGGCCGGCCGGTTGTCCAGGGCCAGCTCATGCGGAGCGATGCCGACGATGCGGACCCAGGCGTTGCACGCCGCCGTGCCGTAACGGTAGGCGTCGGTCGTCCCGCCGATCTTGATCCACTGCCCGATCGACAGGCCCAGCGTGGTGAAGTCGAGAGCGGTGGACCCGAGCCCGCTCAGCGTCGTGGCGAGATCTCCGGAGGCTCCTTCGAACCCGACCACCTTCAGCCGCGCGGCGGCGCCCGGAGCGGCCTCGTCCAGCAGGCCGCCACCCGCGAAGGCCGGAGCGGTGGCGGAGCCGGCGGTCACCTTGCGCACCCCGTTGTTGGCGGCCTCGAAACCGGTGAAGCGCACCAGATGACCGGCCGCGAAGGCCGAGCCGTCGGTCACGGCGACGACCTGCGCATCGGCGCTCACCGAGGTCACCGCCGACGCCGGCAGGCCGTCGTTGTCACGGAACGGCGTGTTCACCCAATCGGCGCAGAAGGCGCTGACGATCTCGGAGTCGAGGAGGCTGCCCGGCACCGGATAATGCCATTCGATGCCGATCTGGCCGCCGTTGCTCTGGCCGACGCTCAGCGGGTCGGCGTTCATGCGGTCGTCGCGCAGTTCCCCGGATTCCTCATAATCGGTCTTGTAGGTCAGGCCGATCGAGGTCACCCGCTGCTGGCGCAGGCGCGGGGTGACGGGGGTGGTGCCGGGCACCGCTTCGAGGACACCGGCGAGGCGCACCCGGTTCGAACTGGTCATGTTGAACGGCTCCTTTCGGCCATGAAAAAAGCCGCCCGAAGGCGGCTTGGCGGCGGATGGGACCGGTCGTGGGACGGCCCCTCCGTTGGGATCGTGCCGTTCCGGTTCGCCCGATGGGGCAAAGGGAACGCCCAGGTCCTTGGGTTCCTCCACCGGTGGGAACACGGGATTCACCCCGGCGAGGAGACACACGATCAAAACAACGACGCCCGCCGCGGCGGAGCCGGGCGGGCGCGGGTAACGCATTGTCTCCTACAGACTGGATTATATTCCTCGTGTTGTAAAGCACTTTCTTGCCCCCTCCAGCAGGGGCGTCAACGGCATCGCCCGAACGCAGTGTTCGCCGCCAACGGCGCGGCCAGTCCCGGCGGTCGGGATCATCGATGCGTCGATGCTCGGGCGGGCGCTGGACGGGGCGCGTCGGCATCGCCAAACTCTAAGGCGGCGGGTCGAACGGACGAACCGACGATGGGGAGAGGGGACGCCATGGCATTCGCCCACACTCTGGCCGGGACGAGGTACGGGTTTCCCGATCTGAAGACGCTGCTCGCCCGCGCCTCGCCACCGCGCTCGGGCGACGCGCTGGCCGGGCTGATCGCCGCCAGCGCGGCGGAGCGGGTGGCCGCGCAGATGGCCCTGGCCGACCTGCCGCTGCGCCATTTCCTGACCGAGGCGGTCGTCCCCTACGAGGCCGACGAAGTGACCCGGCTGATCGTCGACGGCCATGATGGCGCCGCCTTCGCCCCGGTCGCCCATCTGACCGTTGGCGGCTTCCGCGACTGGCTGCTCTCGGAAGGGGCCGACGCGGCGGCCCTGACGGCGCTCGCCCCCGGCCTGACGCCGGAGATGGTCGCGGCGGTGTCGAAGATCATGCGCTTGCAGGACCTGATCGCCGTCGCCGCCAAGACCCGCGTCGTCACGCGCTTCCGCAACACCATCGGTCTGCCGGGACGCCTCTCCACGCGTCTGCAGCCCAACCACCCGGTGGACGACCCGCGCGGCATCGCGGCCAGCGTCCTCGACGGGCTGATGTACGGCAGCGGCGACGCGGTGATCGGCATCAACCCGGCGACCGACAGCGTGGAGGCGATGACCACCCTGCTGGAGATGCTGGAGGAGCTTCGCCTGCGCACCGGCGCGCCGATCCAGTCCTGCGTGCTGGCCCATGTGACCACGGCGCTGCGGGCCATGGAGCGCGGGGCGCCGGTCGATCTGGTCTTCCAGTCCATCGCCGGGACGGAGGCCGCCAACCGCGCCTTCGGCGTCTCGCTGGCCCTGCTGGACGAGGCGTGGGAGGCCGGACGGGCGTTGAACCGCGGCACCGTCGGCGACAACCTGATGTATTTCGAGACCGGCCAGGGCAGCGAGCTGTCGTCCGGCGCGCATGAGGGGGTGGACCAGCAGACCGTGGAGGCGCGCTGCTACGCCGTCGCCCGCCGCTACCGGCCGCTTCTGGTCAACACGGTGGTCGGCTTCATCGGGCCGGAATACCTATACGACGGCAAGCAGATCACGCGGGCCGGGCTGGAGGACCATTTCTGCGCCAAGCTGCTCGGCCTGCCGATGGGCTGCGACGTCTGCTACACCAACCACGCGGAGGCCGACCAGGACGACATGGACGCCCTGCTGACCCTGCTCGGCGTGGCCGGCTGCACCTTCATCATGGGGGTGCCGGGGGCCGACGACATCATGCTGAACTACCAGAGCACCTCCTTCCACGACGCGCTCTATGTCCGTCAGGTGCTCGGCCGCCGCCCGGCGCCGGAGTTCGAGGCGTGGCAGAAGGCCGCCGGCATCGCCGATTCCGCCGGGCGCCTGCGCTTCGACCCCGCCGCGTCGTCCCTTCTGCCCGCCCTGCCCCTGCCGGAGGAGCAGCCA
>NZ_JAUQTX010000290.1:0-7587 GCF_059803775.1 Azospirillum sp. UFLA03-27
GTTATAGTCTCGTGGGCTCGGAGATGTGTATAAGAGACAGGAACATCGAGACCCGCTGGGAGGCCCGCACCACGGGGCTGGCCGGCGAGATGGTCAAGATCACCTCCACCCCGATCGGCTGACCGGGCGCCGTCACGGCCCTTCGGCAAGGCCACCCCCTACGCGCCGCGAGCCGGCGCCCATTTCACGGGAGCTTCCCAATGCCCATTCGTTTCCAGACCCAGGAGGAAGCCCGTTCCGCGTGGGCTTCGGACCGCGAGCGCGCCGAGCGGCTGGGGGTCTATTCCCTCGCCACCGGGTTTCTCTACGACGGCGCCCGCTACGACTACACCATCGCGATGGACGCGCAGCCGGGCCTGAGCACCGACCCGAACAGCGCCGTCCCGGCGATGCTGACCACGCTCATCGACCCGGATGTGTTCGAGATCCTGTTCAGCCCGACCAAGGCCGCGGAGATCCTGGGCGAAAACCGCAAGGGGACCTGGACGGACGATACCGCCATGTTCCCGGTGGTCGAGCACACCGGCGAGGCCTCCAGCTATGGCGACTTCGCCGAGAACGGCCGGGCCGGCGCCAACACCAATTGGCCGCAGCGTCAGTCCTACCTGTTCCAGGTGATGAAGGAATACGGCGAGCGCGAGCTGGAGCGCGCCGGTCTGGCCCGCATCAACTGGGTGTCGGAGATCGACCGCGCCGCGGCCACGACCCTCAACCGATTCACGAACCTGACCTACTTCTACGGCGTCAAGGGCCTGCAGAACTACGGCCTCCTGAACGACCCGAACCTCTCGGCGGCGCTCACCCCGGCGACCAAGGCCGCTGGTGGTGTGGCGTGGATCGCCGCCGGTGTCATCAAGGCGACCGCCAACGAGGTTTATGCGGACATTCAGGCGCTGTTCTGGAAGCTGGTCGCGCAGTCCGGCGGCCTGATCACGCAGGAATCCAAGCTGACACTGGCCCTGGACCCCGGCAGCGCCGTGGCCCTGACGGCGACGAACACCTACAACGTGAACGTCACCGATCTTCTGCGGAAGAACTTCCCGAACCTGCGCGTCGTCACGGCGGTGCAGTACGGCATCCAGTCGGCCAGCAACCCGCAGGGCGTCGTCGGCGGTAACCTTGTCCAGCTCATCGCCGACGAGGTGGAGGGGCAGGACACGGGATACTGCGCCTACAACGAGAAGATGCGGGCGCACAAGATCATCCCCTACGCCTCGTCCTACAAGCAGAAGGTCACGGGCGGCACGTGGGGTGCGATCATTCGCATGCCCATCGCTATCGCCCAGATGCTCGGCGTCTGATCGACCCGTCCCCGGTCGGCGCTGACCGGGCGCCCGGCACCTCCTCCCGCCGGGCGCCTGCCTGAGCATCGACGCAGCCTTTCCCAACCCATGAGGACCACATGCCGCCCCGCGAGCATTCCCCCAGCACGTCCCGCGCCCCCGAAGACGTCTTGACCGCCTCCGCGGCCAGCGACGCCACGCCGCCGGCCACCGCGGGCGAGACCGTTACCGTCGCGTGCAAGCTGCCGCACGGGCTGGAGCTTCGCACCTTCACCATGGAGGAGGTGTCCGAGCCCGTCATGGGCGGCGGCTTCCGTGCCGCCATGATGGCCCGCCAGGACGAGATGACCGTCGTCGTCAAGGGCAACGCCGTTCCGCAGAACATGGCCGCGGAGCATTCCATCATTGGCGGCTTCGGCCTGACGCCCGGCGTCCCCAAGGACTTCTGGGATAAGTGGCTGGAGCAGAACACCTCGTCCGCCCTGGTCCGGTCCGGTCTGATCTTCGCCCACGCCAAGCCCGGCCATGCCGAGGGTGAGGCGCGCGACCGCAAGGAAATCCGCTCCGGCCTGGAGCGCATCGATCCGGCCAATCCGCCGCGCGTCGGGATGCAGGTCACCCAGGCCGACGTCTGATCTGCATGACCATAGGAGGGCCGTATGGCTGTCACCTACCAGACCTTCATCACGGCCTTCCCCGAGTTCGCCAATAGCACGACGTTCCCGGAGGGCCAGTTCGATTTCTGGTCTGCCCAGGCCTATGCCCAGCTCAACGCGAAGCGCCTGGGCAACCAGCTTGATCTGGCCGTCATGCTGTTCACCGCGCACAACCTCGCGCTGAGCGCTCCGAATGTCGCCGCGGCGATGGCTGGAGGGGCGCCCGGCACGGTCACCGGCCCGCTGACGAGCAAGGCGGTCGGCCCGGCGTCCGCCAGTTTCGACGCCGGCAAGGTGGCGGACGAGCGCGCGGGCGGATGGAACCTGACGCAGTACGGCGTCCGGCTGTGGCAGCTGCTCAAGGCCAAGAGCCTGGGGCCGGTCTACGCGGCCGGTCCGCGCGGACCCTATACCGGGCCGAGGTACGGATGAGGTCCGGCTTGCGTGTCACGCGGGACACCGTCGGTAAGGTGACGGAGGGCATCCGCCAGCTTGCCCGGCGCCAAGCCCTGGTCGGTGTCCCGGCCGGAAATGCCGAGCGGCAGGCCGGGGAACCGATCACCAACGCGGAAATCGCCTACATCCACACCTTCGGCGCGCCCGAGGTGAACATCCCGGCCAGGCCATTTCTCCAGCCGGGGATCGCCAAGGAGAAGCCGCAGATCGTCGCCGAACTTCGCACCGCCGCAGACGCGGCCCTGGACGGCGACGCGGCGGGGGTGGAGCGCGGTCTGGCGCGAGCCGGGCAGCGTGGGGCGACCGCGGCACAGACGGAGATCCGCAATGGCCTCCAGCCGCCGCTGTCCCCAGTCACCATCGCCAACCGGGCGCAGCGAAGCGCGGGCAGCGGCTACCGGCGCAAGGCCACCGAGGCAGACGCCAAGCCGCTGTGGGACACGGGGCAACTGCTCCGGTCCATCACCTACGTGATCCGAGGAAAGGGCCGCTGATGGCTACCATCGACATGAGCGGCCTCATGCTCGACCCGCTCCTCGCCGCCACGCCGTTCACGGTGATCCGGCGAGCCGAAACGGTGAACGAGTTCGGCGAGTCGACCGTGACGACGGAAACCATCGGCCCCGTCTACGGCTCCATCTCGCCCACCGGCGACAACTCGCTGGTGCGCCAGGAGGCGTTCCAGACCGGCGCCAAGACCATCAAGGTCATCACGGCCTTCCGGCTGCGCGGCGCCAGCAAGGACGGGGCCGGCAGCTATCAGCCGGACCTGATCCTGTGGGCCGGCACCCATTACATCGTCCGCGACCTCAAGGACTGGACGGCGTTCGGCGGCGGCTTCGTGGAGGCCGACTGCTCCAGCATCGATTTCGTCGACAGCCCGCCCCAGGAGGCCCCGGCATGAGCAACACATCCGCGACCGGCGGCCCGATCCTGCCGACCGGCGGCGTCGTGCCGCTCGAAGGGCAGGCGTTGAGCCGCTTCCTGCAACAGTGGATTGCTCCGCTGCTCGGGCTCGAAGGCCCGATGGTGCGTCCCCGCTGGCAGGCTGAACCGCCCAATATCCCCGATGCGGGCGAGGCGTGGGCCAGCATCGGAATCACTGACCGCCCGGCGGACGCCTTTGCCTCTGTGACCCACGATCCCAGCGGTGACGGCCAAGACATCGCGACCCGGCACGAGCGGCTGGAGTTGCTGGTCAGCGTCTACGATCTGGGCGTCAACGGGCAGGCGGATGCCCATGCGGCCCTCCTGCGCGACAACCTGCTGATCCCGCAGAACAGCGAGCCCTTGCAGTTGGCCGGCTTTGCGCTGGTCCAGACGGGCACGCTCAAGACCGTGCCGTCGCTGCTCAAGGCGCGGTGGCTCTACCGGGTCGACCTGCCAGTCACCATTGGCCGCGCCGTCCAGCGCAGCTACCCGGTCCTGAACCTGCTGTCCGGCCAAGCGACCATCGTGTCGGGCGACCCCGCCGGCCGGACGCTGACCGTCCCTGTGACCATCACCAATTCGTAGGAGCCGCCCGCCATGGCGAACACCCTCCCCGTGTCCAAGCTGATTTCGGTGGGCGTGCAGATCACGCCGACCGCGGCGCAGGGGCCGGATCTGAACAGCCTCCTGATCGTCGGCGACACGCCCGGCGTGATCGACGCCCGCGAGCGCTACCGGCTGTACTCCAGCCTGAACGGCGTGGCCGGCGACTTCGGCACCTCGGCGCCCGAATACGAGGCCGCGGCAATCTTCTTCGCCGCCCAGCCCCAGCCGACGCGCCTGTACATCGGCTATTGGGTGCGCGAGGACGCCCCGGCGCTGCTGGTCGGCGCGACGCTGCCGGCGGTCCAACAGGTCATGAGCAACTGGACGGCAATCACGTCCGGCGCCTTCCTGACCTACATTGATGGCGTGCCGTGCAACATCAGCGGCCTGAACTTTTCGGCCGCCACGAACCTGAACGGCGTGGCGTCGTCCATCGCGACCGCGCTGAACAGCGCCTCGACCGGCTCGACGGCGACCTGGGATTCCGTCTATGGCCGCTTCAGCTTCGCCAGCGGCACGAGCGGCGCGGACTCGTCCTTCGGTTTCCTGCAGGCGCCGGCCGCCATCGGCAGCGCGGCGTTCTCGGGCCAGCCCAGCTCCAACGACACGTTGACGATCAAGGGCACCGCCGTCACCTTCGTCTCGGGCGCGCCGAGCGCCGGTCAGGTCCAGATCGGGGCGACCCTGGCCGCGACGCTGGCGAACCTGCTGACGGCCCTGTCGTCGAGCGCGGACGCCAACCTCTCGGCGATGACCTACAGCGTCGTCGGGACCACGCTCTACATCGTCGCAAAGGCCACAGGCACCGCGGGCGCCTCCTACACGCTGGCGAAGTCGTCCTCCGCCATCACCGTCTCCGGCTCCACTCTGTCGGGCGGCAGCGGCACCGACATCAGCGCCACGCTGGGCGGCCGCACCACCACGTCCGGCTCCTACGCCGCGCCGGGCGCGGACGCCGAATCCCCGCTCGCCGCGGTCCAGGCCATCGAGAGCGTCTTCGCGGACTGGTACGGCCTGACCTTCGGCAGCTCCGACGGCAACGCCAACCTGACGCAGGCGGATCACCTTGCGGTCGCCGCCTACATCGAGGGCAATGGCAACCGGCACCTCTACGGCGTCGTGACCAGCGAGGCGGCGGCGCTTCTGCCGGGCGACACGACCAGCCTGGGCGCGCTGCTGGCGGCTCTGGAGTACAACCGGTCCTTCGCGCAGTGGTCGAGCACCACGCCGTTCGCCGCCTGCGGCATCTTCGGCAAGGGCTGCACCGTCAACTACAACGGCGCCTCCACCACGATCACGTTCATGTGGAAGCAGCAGCCGGGCGTCGTGGCGGAAAGCCTCAACAGCACGCAGGCCGCCGCCCTCGACGCGAACAACTACAACTATTACGCCAACTTCAACAACAACACGGCCATCACCGTTAATGGGAAGCTGGCGAGCGGGCATTTCATCGATGAAATCTGGAACGCCGACTGGTTCGGTTCGTCCATCCAGACGGCGGTGTTCAACCTGCTTTTCACCACGCCTACCAAGGTCCCGCAGACCGACGCCGGCATGCACCTGATCGGCACGACCATCGAGGCCGTGTGCGCGCAGGCGGTGAACAACGGCTTCCTGGCGCCGGGCGTCTGGAACTCGGCTGGCTTCGGTCAGTACCAGCAGGGCGACTGGCTGCCCAAGGGCTACTACGTCTACGTGCCGCCCATCGCTTCGCAGTCGCAGGCCGACCGCGCCGCGCGCAAGTCCGTGCCCATCCAGGTCATGGCGAAGGAAGCCGGCGCGGTGCACGACGTGGCGATTTCCGTCACGGTCAACCAGTAACTCGCAGGAGGCTCTAAGAAATGGCCGCACAGAACACTTATAGCTTCCTGTCGATCCAGGGCACCATCGTCGGCCCCGGCGGCGCGATCAACATCGGCAACTCGGCGGGCGTGGCCCCGGAGGGAATCACCGTCGAGCCGAGCGAGGACAAGAACACGATGGTGATGGGCGCGGACGGCACCCCGATGCACAGCTTGCGCGCGGGGAACCCCGGCCGGGCCGTGGTCCGGCTGCTCAAGACCAGCCCCGTCAACGCCATGCTGTCGCTGATGTACAACTTCCAGAAGGCCAGCCCGGCCAACTGGGGCGGCAACACCATCGCCTTCAGCGACACGAACCGGGGCGACGTGGTGACGCTGACCAGCGCGGCGTTCCGCAAGGCGCCGACCGTCGTCTACAACATTGAAGGCCAGATGAATGAATGGGAATTCGATGGCGTCCTGACGGTCCAGCTCGGCGGCGGCACGCCCAACCTCTCCAGCATGACGGGGTTCTAAGCCATGGAATTCCAGATCGGCGACACGGCGTTTCAGGCCGGCAAGTTGAACGCCTTCGAGCAACTGGAAGTTGCCGTGGCCCTGGCCCCGGTCCTCTCGGGTGCGGCGGACGCCATCGCCCGCGTCTTCCGAGGCGGCGGGGGCCTGGAGGGCGGTGTGAAAGCGCTGCTCGACAGCGAGCCGTCCGCCGTGCTGGCGCCGCTCGCGAAGGCCCTGGCCGCCATGCCGCGCGAGGACCGGCGCATGGTCGTCGTCACGGCGCTGTCCAAGGTGAAGTGGGCGCGGCAGGGGCAGGTCGGGTGGGCGAACCTGTGCACCCCCGAGGGGCACATCATGCTCCCCGAAGTGGCGGAATCTCTGCCGCTCATGGCGCAGATCGTGTGGCGCGTGCTCGAACAGAGCCTCGCGTCTTTTTCCGTCGCCCCGCCCGCGGCTGGGAAATAACGGTCCCGGAGACGGCGGCGACTCTCGTGTCGCTGCCGGGCCGGCGGGGCTGGCTGCTGCGGCCGGCGGGCGAGGGCATGTGCCGGTACGAGTCCCTCAAGGACGGCACGCTCGACCTCGCCGACATCGCCGAAATGAACGACTTCCTCGACATGCGCGCCGAGAACGACTGGCGCGTGCACGAAGCCACCAAACGGGAGCGCGGGAATGGCTGAGACGATCCGCGAATTCCTGGTCGGGCTCGGCTTCGACGTTGACGAACGCGGCCTCAAGAAGTTCGAGCAGGGCGTCGACAAGGTGACGGTGCCCGTGATCGGGCTGGCGAAAGCCGCCGTCGCCGCGACCACTGCCGTCGGCGTCATGGTCACGACCGTCGCGCGCCAGATGGAGGACCTGTACTACGCCTCGCAGCGGACCCACGCGACGGCGGAGTCCCTTCAGGCGGTGGGCTATGCCGCGCAGCAGGTCGGGCTGCAGGCCGGACAGGGCAAGGACATGCTGGAGGGGCTGGCCCGCGCCATGCGGACCAACCCCGGCACGGAAGGCCTGCTCAACGCCTACGGGGTCCAGACCCGGAACGCCAACGGGCAGTTGCGCGACCTGTCCGCGACGGTGAACGACCTCCTGCCGGTGCTGGCGAAGATGCCGCGGTATCAGGCCCTCGCCCTGGCGCCGCGGTTTGGGATGGACCCGGAGGCGTTGAACCGGGTGCTGGACAACCTACCGGCTTACCTTGCCGCGCAAGAGGAAAGCCGGCGCATCCTGGGCGAGTTTGGCGTGGACAGCCAGAAACTTGCCGAGCAGAGCAAGGACTTCGACAACGCGCTGGGTGGCCTGACGGCCCGCTTCTCGGCCTGTCTCTTATACACATCTCCGAGCCCACGAGACTATAAC
>NZ_JAUQTX010000291.1:0-7557 GCF_059803775.1 Azospirillum sp. UFLA03-27
GATGTGTATAAGAGACAGTCCCCCGCCGCGACGAGCTGCACCGCCCCCAGCGCCGGCAGCCGCATCTGCAGAACCAGCGCGCTTCCCGTCTGAAGGTCAACCCCGTCGGAAATGGCGCAGAGCAAACCGCGGCAGCCGCCCACCACAGTGCCGTCCATTACCGGGATGCTCAACACCCGCCACTCCCGCCCGTCCGCGGTGCGGCGGTGGCGCGGCGCCAGCGCCAGGTCGAGATCGTCCAGCAGGGCGCCACCGTCGAGCTGCTCCAGCAACCGGCAGCGTTTCGGCCCCAGCCACGCCCGCGCGCCGTTGGCGGTCGCCGCCAGGAAGAAGGCCAGCCCGAGGCCGAAGGTGGAATCGCAGCGCGGCAGCCCGCCGCGCAACTCCTGCGCCGCCCGCGGGTCCAGCGCCTCCACCACCGCCAGCAGATGGCCGACCTCGGCAACCGCGTCCGGCATGAGCACACCCATCAGTAAACGACGGCGTCCGCTTCGTCCGATTGCGGAAGGACGATCGCCCCATCGTCGGCCATGGCCTTGGCGACCTGCACGATCTCCGCCTGAGCCTCGTTCACGTCGCGCATGCGCACCGGCCCCATGTTCTCGATCTCGTCCTGGAGGATCATGCGGGCGCGCTCGGACAGGACGGACAGGAAGTGGTCGCGCTGCAGCGCCTCCGCCCCCTTGAGCGCGATGGCGAGCTGTCCGGTGTCGCAACGCCGTATCACCGCCTGGAGCGACACGCGGTCGAGCCGCAGCAGATCCTCGAAGGTGAACATGAGCTGGCGGATGCGGTGGGTCGAATCCGGCATCACGGCGTCCAGGTCGGTGAAGATGTCCGCCATGGTGTCGCGGTCGATGCGGTTGAAAATGTCGGCCATCCGCTCGTGCGTGTCGGCGCCGTGGGTGCGGGCGTAGTTCGCCATGAACTCGTTGTGCAGGATGGATTCGATGTCCAGCAGCACCTCGCGCTGCACGGATTCGATCTGGATCATCCGCTCGATCACCTCCAGCCGCAGCGCCGGGGCCAGCAGCGGCAGCACCTTGGCCGCGTGGTCGCTGCGCATGCGGGACAGGATGACCGCCGCCGTCTGCGGGTACTCGCCCGCCAGATAGGTGGCGAGCACGGCCTCGTTCACGTTGGACATCTTCTCCCACATGGTGCGGCCCGCCGGGCCGCGGATCTCGCCCATGATCTCCGACACGCGGTCGTCGGGCAGGAAGCGGGAGAGCATGCGCTCCGTGCTGTCGTAGGAGCCGACGACGGAGCCGGTGTTGGCGAAGCGCTCCGTGAAGCTGCGCAGCAGCGCCTCGACGAGGTTGGAGGTGACGTTGCCCAGGCTGGCCATGGCGCGGCTGACCATGCGGATCTCGTCGTCGTCGAGCTTCTCCATCAGGCGCGAGCCGCGTTCCTCGCCCAGCGCCAGGAAGATCACCGCGGTCCTCTCCGACCCGCTCAGGCTCTTGAAATTGTCTCGGATCTTGATCGGCATGCCCATGCTGGCACCTCAGAAGAAGCGGTCGGCGGTCAGGGTGGAGTGGTCGGAGTCGTCATCCCGCTCCAGGGGGCGGTCGCCCTGCAGGCGGTCGTGACGGAAGACGTTCGCCAGAACGCTGCCGGCGACCAGCACCATGCGGTGCGGCACCAGCGGGTTCGGATCGAGCGCGTTCAGGAGGGTGACGACGGCCGTCTCGTCGTCCACCGTGACGCCCCGCCGTCTGGCGAAGGCGGTCACGCTGTCGGCCATCCCCGACGCCCCGGCGGGGGGTGCGGCGGGCGGCGCCGACAGACCGGCGGAGGGAACGGCGGGCAGCAGCCGGGGCTCGGTCATCGCGTCAGATTCCCCCATAGGAGCGGATCAGGCTGTTGGCGATCAGGAACCAGCCGTCGGTCAACACGAAGAAAATGATCTTGAAGGGCAGCGCGATCATCACCGGCGGCAGCATCATCATGCCCATCGCCATCAGCACCGCCGCCACCACCATGTCGATCACCAGGAAGGGCAGGAAGATCAGGAACCCGATCTCGAAGGCACGGCGCAGCTCCGACAACAGGAAGGCCGGGATCAGCACGCGCAGGTCGGCGGTGGCCGCCGTCTTCGGCTGCTCCACCTCCGGCTTGCCGGTGAAGCCGGCGAAGGCCGACAGATCCTTGTCCCGCACCTGGGAGGCCATGAAGTTGCGGAAGGGCTCGACCATCCGCTCCAGCCCCTGCTCCTGGGTCACCTGCTCGTTCAGCATGGGGCGCAGCCCATCCTGCCACGCCGTGTCGAAGACCGGCCCCATGATGTGGAAGGTCAGGAACATGGCGAGGCTGATCAGCACCATGTTCGGCGGCGACTGCTGAAGGCCGAGCGCGGAACGCAGCAGCGACAGCACGACGATGATCCGGGTGAAGGAGGTCGCCATGACCAGCAGACCCGGCGCCACGCTGAGCACCGTCAGCAGGACGATGCCCTGGATGACGCGCCCGGACAGTGACCCGCTCTCCCCCGTGGCGCTGCCGAGCGCGCTGCCGATGGAGGACAGGTCCAGCCCGCTGCCCTGCGCCCAGGCCGCCGCGGGAAGCAGCACGGCGAGGACGAGGGCAAGGGCGGGCGGAAGCAGGCGTCGGATCATGGCGGAGCCCCGTGGATGCGGCACAAGGGGTGTCAATCGATCGCCAGATCGGTGCGCACGATCTCGGTCAGCGTGACGCCCAGCCGCTGGTCCTCGACGATCACCACCTCGCCGCGGGCGACCAGACGGTGGTTCACCAGGACCTCCACCGGCTCGTCCACCTTCCGCTCCAGCTCCACCACGGCGCCGCGGCCGAGCTTCAGGAGCTGAGCCACCAGCATGCTGGTGCGGCCGAGCACCACCTGCACGTCCACCGGGACGTTGTAGATGGCGTTCATCGATCCACCGGCAGTGGCCGCGGCGGGGATGCCGACGGCGTCCTTCTCGGCGGGCTTGGCGTCGTCTTCCAGGACGTCGAGGTTCAGTGGGGCCATGATGCGGTGCTTTCCGTGTCGGTGAAGAGGTCATGTTCGGTGGACAGGGCGGCCAGCGCGCGGTCGCACAGGCCGTCGACGGCGCGCTCCACCGCGGCGGGGTCATAGCGCAGGCCCCCGGCTTCCCAGGCGGCGTCGAGCCCGCCGGGCGGCAGGGACGGGTCGGCGACGACCTCCAGCGCGCCCTTGAAGCCAAGGGAGTCCGGATCGGCCAGCCGGGCGCGGACGGGCTCCGCCAGATCGGGATGGACACGCAGCCGCAGCCGCGGCGACCCGCCGGCCAGCCGCAAGGCGTCGGTGGCGAGCCGTTCGGTCTCCGCCGCGCCGATCCGCTCCAGCAACGCCGGGGCGAGGCGGCGGACGAGCGCCAGCATCACCGCCGCCCCCTGCGCCTCCACCCCGCGCAGGGCGTCGGCGAAGCGGCCGTCCAGAGCGGCCAGTTGCTCATCGAGGTGGGAGAGCGCCTGGGCCAGCGCGGCGTCGGTGCGGGCCGCGGCCTCCGTCGCCCCCTCGCGCCGGCCCTGCTCCACCCCCTCGGCGAAGGCGCGGACTTCGGCGCCGTAGACGGCGGCCTGGAGATGGCGTTCGGAATGGACGATCTCGTCGAGCGGATCGACGGGGTCCGGCTCGGGAGGGGCGCCGAACTCCGCCGCCGCCTGCGCCGCGGCCTGGGCCGTGCTGTCGAAGCGCAGGTCGAAGCGGTAGCGCGGGTAGCCCATCAGACCGCCTCCTCGTAGAGCCAGGAGCGGAGGATGTCGATCGCCTCATCCGGGTACTGGTCGACGATGTCGCCCAGCCGGCGGATGGAGGAGGCGCGCACCCGGCCCTCCACCGTGCGCAGCTCGATGAGCTGGTCCATCGTCTCCTCGATGCCCGGCAGGGCCGCGGTTGCCGGCTCGCCCGCGTCGGTGAGCTGGGCCGCCTGCATGGCGGGATCGCCGCCCATGGCCGGACCGGTGAGCTGCGGCATCGCCGCTCCCGCGGCCAGCGCCGGGGCGGCGGCTTCCGCCGCCACCGGCTCCGGCGCCGGGAAGACGCGGCGGATCAGCGGGCGCAGCCCCAGCACGATCAGCAGCCCGCAGAGCACCAGCAGGATCACCCACTGGATCAGCGTCATCACGTTGCGGCTGAGCGTATCGACGATCTCGGCCATCGGCTCGCGGGCGCCCAGCTCGGGGGCGAGGTTGACGAACTCCAGGTTGTCGACGGTGACCCGGTCGCCGCGCGCCTCGCTGAAGCCCATGGCAGAGCGCACCAGCTCGGTGATGCGCTGCAACTCCTCGGGCGAGCGCGCCTCGTAGCTGCGCGTGCCATCCTGCGCCGTCGCCCAGGTGCCGTTGACCAGCACGGCGACGCTGACCCGGCGGATGTCGCCCGGCTCGATCACGGTTTCGCGGGCGACGTTGGAAATCTCGTAATTGACCGTCTCCTCCTGGCGCTTGGAGTCGGAGGAGGAGCGGTTGTTCTGGGACTGGGCGCGGACCTCGCGCTGCGGCAGGTTCTGCTCGGCGGTGACCGGCGGCTCGCCCGTGCTGTCCAGGCTGCGGTCCTGCTCCTGCACCGTCTGGGTGGAGCGGACGACCTGGCTGTTCGGATCGAAGCTCTGGCTGCGCACGACCTCGCGCTTGGTTTCGACGTCGACAGCAACCTGGACGCGAACATTCCCCTGCCCCAGCCGCGCTACCAGCATCTGCTCGATGGCGCGGGAGATGCGCGTCTCGTGCCCGGCGCGCAGCCCGTCGACCTTCGCCGAGGACCGGGCGTCGCCGTCCTCCTCGGTCAGCAGCACCTCGCCGGAGGCGTCGAGCACGGTGACGGCGCTCGGCTTCAGGTTGGGCACGGCAGCGGAGACGAGGTGGCGGATCGACAGCGCCTGCCGCCGCTCCAGCGGCGACCGGCCGCGCATGCGCACCACGATGGAGGCGGTCGGGGTGGGGGCGGCGCGCGAGAACTCCTCGCGGTCGGGGAGCACGATGTGGACGCGCGCCGCCTCGATGCCGGACAGCGTCTCGATGGTGCGGGCCAGCTCGCCTTCCATGGCGCGCAGCCGGTTCATCCGCTGCATGAAGCTGGTGATGCCCAGCGGCTTGTCGGTGTCGAACAGCTCGTAGCCGATGCCGCCCCGCGACGGCAGGCCCTTCTCGGCCAGCAGCATGCGCAGCCGCGGCACCTCGGCCTCCGGCACCTGGACGGCGGTGCCGTCGAAGGCGGCGGATACCGGCACGCCCATAGCCTCCACCGCCTTGACGATGCGCCCGGCCTCCGCCGGTTCCAGCCCGGTGTAGAGCGGCGTCATGTGCGGCCGCGACAGCAGAACCGCCATGGTGGCGACCGCCAGGACGATGCCGACACCCGTGCCGGCCAGCACCAGAAGGCGCGTGCGCCCAAGCGTCCGCAGATTGTCGATCAGTCCCGTCACGACACCCGCACCTTTAAAGTTTCCGAAAAGCGGGGACCGTAATGTTCACCCCGTGAGCCTTCACAACCTACCGGGATGACTTTTAAGCGGAGTAAAAGCCGCGAAGATCGACCGGAAGGAAGTCGCTAAAACTTGATCGTTTAAAACAGTCTCTCAAATTTTCGGTATTTTGGAGGCGCCGGCCGCGATGAATACAGATGCTGGAAAGGCAAGGACGGGAACGCCGGGCCGGCAGCGGATGTACGTCATCGTGCTGCCGCTGGCCCGGCTGGCGCTGGGTGCGGCGGCCCTGTGCGGCGTCGCCGCGGCCGGGTTCGGCGGCTACTGGATGGCCGTCGGGCCGGACGGGGTGGCGCGGCTGTTCGAGGGCACGCCCATCGTGGAACCGGCCCAGGCGACGCTCGACATGCCGGAATTGCTGGTAAACCTGCGCCCCGACACGCCGTCGCGCTTCATGAAGATCGGGGTGACGCTGGCGCTGGCGCCCAAGGACCGCGGCCGGGTGGAGCAGGCGATGCCCCATCTCGTCAACGCCCAGCAGGAGTTCCTGCGCAACATCGACCAGCACGACCTGCGCGGCTCCGCCGGTCTGCTGCGGCTGCGCGAGGAGTTGCGCCGCCGCTTCAACCTGATCCTTGGCCCGGACACGGTGTCCGACGTCCTGCTGCGCAGCCTTCTCACCCAATAGCCGACCCAGAGGAACGGATGAGCACTCCCATCGACACGGACGACGGCAGCGGCGAAAACGGCGCCACCGGGGACGATCTCGACTGGGGCCTGGACGCCGCCTCCGGTGAGTCCGAGGCCGCCGCCCTGATGGCCGACACCAAGGAGCTGAGCCAGGAGGAGATCGACCGCCTGCTGAACTTTGCCGTCGGACCGCAGACGGAATCCGCCGGCCAGACCCGCGCCATCGAGCGGCTGATCAGCACGACAACGGTCAACAAGGACCGGCTGCCGATGCTGGACGTGGTCTTCGACCGCATGGTCCGGCTGCTCAACACGTCGCTGCGCCAGTTCTCCTCGACCAGCGTGGAGGCCAGCCTGCTGCGCATCGACTGGCTGCGCTACAACGAGTTCCTCGACACCATCGAGCTTCCGGCCCTGGTCGGCGTCGCGCGGGCGGAGCAGTGGGACAACCACATCGTCGTGTCGGTCGACAGCGCGCTGATCTACTGCATGATGGACGTGCTGCTGGGCGGACGGCGCAGCCGCGCCCGGCGCATCGACGGGCGCACCTACACCTCCATCGAGCGCAAGATCACCGAGCGGCTGATCCGGGTCATCCTCCAGGATCTCAGCCAGTCCTTCGACCCGATCACGCCCATCGACTTCACCTTCGACCGGCTGGAGACGAACCCGCAATTCGCCACCATCACCCGCGCCACCAACGCGGTGATCCGCGTGCGCATCGCCGTGGAGGTGGAGCGCCGCGTCGGCCATGCCGAGGTGGTCATCCCCTACGCCACGCTGGAGCCGGTGCGCGGCAAGCTGGTGCAGACCTTCATGGGCGAGAAGTTCGGCCACGACACGGTGTGGGAAAGCCACCTGAAGGCCGAACTGATGCGGGCCAAGCTGGACCTCGTCGCGGTGCTGCAGCAGACGCAGGTCTCGCTGGGCGAGGTGCTGAACTGGGAAAAGGGCACCTCGCTGAAGCTGCGCATCGACCCCGACGCGCCGGTGGTGCTGCAAAGCAAGACCACCCCCCTCTTCGCCGGCCACATGGGCCAGCGCAACGGCAACATCTCCGTCAAGATCGACACCGACCTGGAGACCAAGCAGGAGCTGATCGATGGTCTCATTCCTCATTGACGCCGTTCTGGCGGTCATGCTCGTCACCGCCACGGTGTTCCTGGTGATCGTCAACAAGCGGCTGAAGGTGATGCGCTCCAGCCAGGCCGAGATCGGCGCGCTGATCGGCACCTTCTCCAAGACCATCGACGAGACGGAGGCCTCGGTGCAGCGGCTGGTCGCCGCCGCGACGGAGGCCTCGGCCAAGCTGTCCGATGGGCTCGACCGCGCCAAGGGCGTGACCGAGGAGGCGGCGCTGGTGCTCGGCTCCTGCGAGCGGGCGTCCAAGCGCATCGAGGCGTCCGTGCAGGAGGCTGTCTCTTATACACATCTGACGCTGCCGACGATTATACGC
>NZ_JAUQTX010000292.1:0-7580 GCF_059803775.1 Azospirillum sp. UFLA03-27
GTGTATAAGAGACAGGCCCGCAACCGGGCGCGGCCCCGCCCGGCCCGTCCGGCGGCTCCCAGGGCGGCTTCCGGGGGCGGCTGCACGCCGCTGCCGAACAGGGGCGCGCTCCGGCTTCACCGGCCGGCGAGACCATTGCGCTGCCCCACACCGGCGTCAACCCGCTGGCCGCCGCCGCGGCTCCGCTCCTCGGCCTCGTTTCCCGCCTGCGCACGGCCAGCATGTCCGTGCCGATCGAGCAGGTGCGCGCCCAGACCGTCGCCGCGCTCCGGGACTTCGAAGGCCGTGCAACGGCTCAGGGAACCCCGCGGGAGACGGTGCGGACCGCGCATTACGCGCTCTGCGCGACCATCGACGACATCGTGCTGAACACCCCCTGGGGCAACCGCAGCCCCTGGGCCGCTGCCAGCATGGTCAGCAGCTTCCACAACGAGGTGACCGGCGGCGAACGCTTCTACCGGCTGCTGGAACCCCTGATGCGCCAACCGGCGGCCAACCGCGACCTTCTGGAATTGCTGTACCTCTGCCTGTCCCTTGGGTTCGAGGGGCAATACCGCCTGTCGCCGCGCGGCCAGTCGGAGCTGGCGCGCACCCGCGACACCGTCTACCGGTCCATCGCCGAGCTGCGCGGGACGAGCGAGCGCGACCTGTCCAGTCGTTGGCGTGGGGTCGCAATGCCCCACCGCACGACCTCCACGGGCGTGCCCTTGTGGGTGATCGGGGTGGGTGCCGCCGCCCTGCTGCTGGCCGCGCATGTCGGCTTTTCCTTCGCGCTCAACGACCGCACCGACCAGACCTTGGCCGAGCTGGTGCGGCTGCCGCCGCGCTCGCCCCCGCAACTCAGCCGCCCGACGGCGGCCTCTCAGGCCAGCGTCTCCGCGCCACCGGCCGAGCGCCCCGCCGATCCAACTCCGCGGCCATCGCAGAGGATCGCCACTCCCACGCCGCCTCCCCCCTTCGCCCAGATCCGCGGCTTCCTGGAGCCCGAAGTCCGGCAAGGGCTTGTCAGCCTGCACGACGCGCCGGACGGGCTGGTGATCCGCATGCGCGCGGGCAGCATGTTCCGCTCCGGCAGCGCCTCGGTCGAGAAGCAGACCTATGCGCTGTTGGACCGCATCGGACAGGCACTGGAGGGGGAACCGGGCTTGGTCCAGGTGGTCGGCCACACCGACAACGTTCCGATCCGCACGGTCCGTTTTCCGTCCAACTGGCACCTGTCCAAGGCGCGGGCCGAAGCGGTGCGCGACCATCTGGCAAGGCTGATGTCAGCCCCCGCCCGCCTGTCCGCGGACGGCAAGGCCGATCTGGAGCCCGTCGCGTCGAACAACGACGCCGAAGGCCGCGAGGAGAATCGCCGCACGGACATCCTCATTCGGGCTGAAAGCCCGCCCGCTGTGGCAAACCGATGAACCGCGGACCGCTGAACCACGCCCCCACCCATTCCCCAACGGCTGGGTGCGGCATTGCAAAGGGTCACGGATGATGGGCCGCCTTGCCTCCACGTTGCGTTCCCGATGGTTCTTCTCCCTGCTCGGGGTGGCCCTGCTGGGTGCGCTCCTGTGGTTTGCCGGTCCGCTGATCGGCGTTGGCGATGCGCGCCCGTTCGAAGACGACGCGGTGCGGCTGGCGATCATCCTGGTCGCGCTGCTCGCCTGGGCGGCGGCGCTCGCCCTCGCCGTCCTGCGCAAGCGGCGGCGCGCGGCGGCGATGGTCCAGGGCATCGCCGCGCTCTCCCCGGACGAACCGGCCGTCGCCACCGCAGACGAGATCGCCACGCTTCAGGAGCGGCTGAACGACGCTCTCGACCGGCTGCGCCGCAACGGCAAGGGCGCCGGCGCGATCTACGACCTTCCCTGGTACGTGCTGATCGGTCCGCCGGGGTCGGGGAAAACGACGGCCTTGCTGAACGCCGGCCTGCGCTTCCCGCTCGCCGCCGACAACGGGTCGGCGTCGGTGCGCGGAGTCGGGGGCACCCGCAACTGCGACTGGTGGTTCGCGGACGAGGCCGTCCTGCTGGACACCGCCGGCCGCTACACCACCCAGGACAGCCATGCGGCGGTCGACGCGGGCGCATGGCTCGGATTTCTCGACCTGCTGAAGCGCACCCGCCCCCGCCAGCCCATCAACGGCGCCCTGGTCGCCATCAGCTTGGCGGAACTCGGCGCCGCGAGCCCCGCGGTCCGCAACGCCCACGCCGCCGCCGTCCGCCAGCGTCTGAACCAGCTGTATGAGCGGCTTGGCGTGCGGCTCCCCGTCTATGTGCTGTTCACCAAGCTCGACCTCGTCGTCGGATTCACCGAATTCTTCGCCGATCTCGGCAAGGATGAGCGGGAGCAGGTGTGGGGCGTCACCCTGCCCTTGGAGGAGGCGAGCCCGCTGGACCGCCTGCCCGCCGACCTCGACGCCCTGACGGAGCGCCTGCAGACGCGCGTGCTGGAGCGCCTAAACGCCGAATCGCTTGCCGAGCGCCGCAACCTGGTTTTCGGTTTCCCGGCGCAGTTCGCGTCGCTGAAGGAGCCGGTCGGGGACTTCCTGACCGCCGTCTTCCAGCCGTCCCGGTACGAGCCCAGGCTGATGCTGCGCGGCGTCTACTTCACCAGCGCGACGCAGACCGGCGCGCCCATCGACCGCCTCATGGCGGCCATGGCCGGCACGTTCGGCCTGACCGCTCCGGCCCCGGCCGGCGCCGGTCCGAGCGGGCGGAGTTTCTTCCTGACGCGCTTGCTGCGCGAGGTCGTGTTCGGCGAAGCCGGCCTCGTCGGGCGCGATCCGCGGGTGGAGAAGCGGAACCGCCGGGTCCGTCGCGGCGCTTGGGCGGCGGCGGCCCTGGTGACGCTGGCCGGCATCAGCGCATCGGCTCTCAGCTACCAGCGGAACACAGCCCTGGCCGAGCGTGTGGAAGCGGAACTCGACAGGACCAGGGCGCTTCTCGGCACCTCGGACGGCAATCCGCCGATGCTGGGCGAGCAGGATCTCATCCTCGACATACTCGACCGGTTGCGCGGACTCACCGTCGGGACGGAGGGGATGGCGGGGCCGACGCCCGTGTCCATGCGCTTCGGCCTGCACCAGGGCGACAAGCTGTCCCCCGCCGCGGACGAGGCGTATCACCGTGCGCTCGACCATCTTTTCTATCCGCACCTGCTTCTGTTGATGGAGTACCGTTTGCGCGGCGCCATGGACCGCCCGGACCTGCTCTATGAGGGATTGAAGGCGTATCTGATGCTCGGCGGGGTCGGGCGAAAGGACGGGCCGACGCTGGATGCGGCGCTGGTCAAGGAATGGATGGCGCTCGACTGGGCCGCCACCTACCGGGGCACCGACAGCGAATCCGTGCGGTCACGACTGGCGGCCCACCTCGACACTCTTCTGGCGAAGCCGCCGATGGCCCTTCCTCTGGACGAGCCGCTGGTGGCCCAGGTCCGCGCCACGCTGCTGCGCGAGTCTCCATCCGCGCGGGCCTACCGCATCGTCCGCCGTGCCGCCGAGGAGAAGGCGCTTCCGGAATGGCGCGTCATCGACCATGCGGGCCCGGCCGGCGCGCAAGTCTTCATCCGCCAGTCCAACCAGCCGTTGACGGCGGGAATGCCAGGCCTGTTCACCCACAAGGGCTTCCACGAGGCGTTCCTGCCCAATCTCGGGCGCGTTGCGGAGCGCATCGCCGGGGACGCCTGGGTGCTGGGACCGCAGACCGCGGCCGCCGGCCGTGACGGCGTCGCGCGGATTCAGGGCGAGGTGCTGACCCTCTATTACAACGAGTTCGCCCGGAACTGGGACGGGTTGCTGGCCGACCTGTCGCTGGCGCGGTTCCGCAGCATGGACGAGGCCGCGACCGTTCTGAACGCCGCGGCCGGTCCGATGTCTCCCGTCCGCACGCTGGTCCAGGCCGTGGCCCGCGAGACGGACCTCGCCACGGCGCCCCCGGCGGCCAACCCCGTCGATGCCGCGCAGCAGGCCGCGGGCCAGACCCAGGCCGGGCAACGGCTCGCCGGGCTGGCGGAACAGTTCGGGTTGAAAACGGGCGGCAAGCCCGGCCAACCGGTCAGCGACCGCTTCCAGACCTTGCGCGATCTCGCCTTCGGCCGCAGCGGCGGACCGGCGGGCCTGGACCAGGTGCTGGCCTCCCTCGACGGCCTCTACCAGCAGGTGAGCCGCGTGGCCGGCCTGCCGGGCCAGGGAGAGGGCGACAAGGCCGCCGCCGTGCGCCTGGGCCAGCAACTCGCCGCCACCGCCGCGACCCTGCCGGAGCCGCTGCGAAGCTGGATCGGCGGCATGGGGCAGCAGACGTCGGTCGCGGCGCTGGGCAGTTTGCGCACGCAGATCAACACGGTCTGGCAAGCCTCCGTGGTGCCTTTCTGCGAGCGCGCGGTCAAGGGACGCTATCCGCTGCAACTAAGCAGCCGGAACGAGGCGGCGGTGGACGACTTCGCCCGTCTGTTCGCGCCGAGCGGCCTGATCGACAGCTTCTTCAACGCGAACCTGAAGCCGTACGTGGACACCACGCGCCAGCCCTGGCGTTGGCAGCGCATCGGCGGCATGGACTTGGACCTGTCCGAACCGGTGCTGGAGCAGTTCCGCCGCGCCGCCACCATCCGCGAAGCCTTCTTCGCAACGGGCAGCCCCCGCCCGGACGTCAAGTTCACGCTCACGCCACGCACCATCGATCCGCGGATCGAGACGGTGGAGATCGATCTGGAAGGGCAGCTCGTCACGTTCCAGGCCGGCGTCAACCGGGGCGTTACGGTGCAATGGCCGATGCCGATCAGCACCAACGTTTCCGCCGTGACCTTCGTTGCCGGCGGCACCACCGACACCCCGAACAAGGTTCAGGCCCGCAGCGCCAGCGGCCCCTGGTCGGTCTTCCGCCTGTTCCGAGAGGCGCGGTTCGAGCCGCGCGGACCCGACCGCGCCATCGTCACCTTCGCCGCCGGCGGCATGTCGGCTTCGTTCGAGCTGCGCGCGAGCAGCATCGTCAATCCCTTCTCACTGCCCGACATGGAGCAGTTCCAATGCCCTCCGAACCTTTGAGCGGCTTTTTCGGAAAACTGCCGGCGCGCGGAGATTTCGTGGCGCGGTCCCTGCCGCCGGGCTTTCGAGAGGTGTGGGACGGTTGGCTGTCACGGGTCGTCGCGGACAGCCGGTGTTGGCTGGACGGGGGTCCGGAGGAGCGCTGGGGGCGTGTCTTCGCGGCCGCTCCCGTCTGGCGTTTCGCCCTGGGTCCGGACGTGGCCGGCCCCCAGGCCCTGTGCGGTCTCCTCGTTCCGAGCATCGACAACGCCGGGCGCGCGTTCCCTCTGACCCTGGTCGCCGTATCGAGCGATGGCGCTGGCAGCGGCTGGTTCGACCATGCCGAGGCCACGCTGCTCGATGTCCTGGACCGGGGCGGAGAACCGGAGGAGCTGGCCGCCGCCCTGACAAACCTTCCATCGGCGCCACACATGGCCGAAGCGGGCCAGTCCTGGTGGTGGATTGCGGATCGTCCGCCCACGGTCCACACCGGGCTTCCGGACTCGCAGGCCTTTGTCGCCATGCTCACCGGAGGGGCCGTCCTGTTTCCCATCCGCTCCGCCGCCGCGACCGATCCCGGAACCGTTCGAACGCGGAACGAGGATGCCATGCTCGACCGCCCGGACCTGGGTCTCTGGGCCGTTGCCGATGGGCTGGGGGGACTGGACGCCGGAGATCGGGCGAGCCGGCTGGTGATCGGCCGGCTGGGCGCCCTCGCCCCCGCCACATCGGCGCAAACCCTCCTCCACGACGTCGGCCGCATCCTGCGTTCGGCCAATGCGGAGTTGCACGACGCGCCCACGGCGATGGCCTGCACCCTGGTGGCCCTGCTGGTATTCGGGCGGCATTTCGCCGCCGTCTGGGCCGGCGACAGCCGGCTTTATCGGCTGAGGGCCGGAGTGCTGGAGCAGCTCACGACCGACCACAGCGTCGTCCAAGCCATGGTCGAAGCCGGTGACCTCGCCTCGTGCGATGCCGCGCACCACCCTCGCGGCAACGAAGTCACCCGCGCCGTCGGCGCGGCGGACACCCTGTTCCTGGACGTCATCCAAGGCGAATTGGCCCCTGGCGACCTTTTCCTCCTGTGCAGCGACGGATTGACCAAGGTTCTGCCCGACGCGGACATCGGCCGGATCGCCGCAAGCCAGCCCGTGGACCGTCTTCCTGCGCAACTGGTCGGCATCGTGCGGGAGATTGGTGCCCCCGACAACATCACCGTCGTCGCGGTGGAGGTTGCCTCACCATGACCAAGCCCGCCGCGCGCAGCACCGACATGCACTTGTGCCCCATGTCAACTCCGGCGGTGGTGCCGGTTCCGCATGTGGGCGGACCGATCGTCGGCCCCGGCGCGGTCAACGTCCTGATCGGCGGCCTGCCCGCCGCGCGTATGGGCGATCTCGCGGCCTGCGTCGGCCCACCGGACACCATCGCCGGGGGCAGCGCCACGGTCCTGGTCGGCGGCAGTCCGCAAGCACGAATGGCCGACCCAACGCTGCACGGCGGTACGATCATGGTCGGGCTTCCAACCGTGCTGATCGGAGGCTGAGGCTGATCCTTGAGCTGAGCTGATGTGGTGGACGGCCCTTCGACCTTTTTGACTCGGTCGCAAGCTGATGCCGTTGAAGAAACCAGCTCAGAGGGGCGTCGATGGATGAAGTGGTGACGATCGGTCTGGATTTGCCAAGAACGTTTTCCAGGTCCATGGGGTTGCGACATGCCCCGCGCGTACATGGAGATGATCTTCTCATCGAAGCCGGGAAATCGGCGCTGGTACTTGGCGATGAGCGCCGGATCGAACGTTCCCGTTCGGTCGCGTGGAATGGCCAGTTCCATCGATCCGCCCTCGGTCAGCACGGTCTTGCGGCCGTAGCGGTTGCGACGGTTGCCGCTCTCGTCACCGGCCAAGTGATGATCCAGTTCCGCCTTCAGCGCCCGCTCCGTCAGTGCCTTCTTCAACTGGTCGAGCAAGCCGTTCGGATCGAACGCCGTCTTGGCGTCAGCACCAGCCCGCAGTTGGTCGAGAATCGCGTCCGGGATAACGGGCTCTTTGCGTCGTACCATGCAGGGGCTCCCTTCGCTTCAGGATAACCCCGCCGAGCACGAAATTCCGGATACTCCCCCAACATGCGCAAAGTCGAAGGAAACTGTCCGGCGCCTTTATCAACCAAAGACAGCTACGACGGAGCGGATGCTGATCCCGCCGTCCTTGGTCCGCCGGAGTTGGCGCCCGACCGCGTAACGAAAGACGGCCGGAAGCTGGAGGGCTGGGGGAACACCGGACCAAAGGGTTTGGATCACCGTCCGCCCCTTGAGGGTCCGGCGCTGGGCCTGACCCGCCATCGTGCGTTGGGACCAGCGGAAGCCGATCTCGCCAAAATACAGGTCGGCGTGGTCGGGGCTGATGTGATGGAAGACACCGGCGATCGTGCGCCGGACACGATCGTGGAAGCCCTCGGCCGAGTTGGCATGCACGCTGCCGCGAACATACTCGCGCTGTGAGTGTCTGTTTGTAGACGTCAGGCGCTGCAGTCCTGGGCGGTCAGCCGCCGCAGACGCCTGGACAGGATGGAAAC
>NZ_JAUQTX010000293.1:0-7421 GCF_059803775.1 Azospirillum sp. UFLA03-27
GCGTATAATCGTCGGCAGCGTCAGATGTGTATAAGAGACAGGCTGGAACTGGATGCCCCAGCCCACGGCACCGCCCGCCGCCTTCACCGCGACCAGCGCCCCGGCGAGGATCAGGAAGGAGGTCAGGATGCCCGCCGCCGAGGCCAGGAAGCCGGCGCGCACCGCCGCGGGCGCCCGCCCGCCATGCTGGACGATGGACAGCAGTTTCAGCGACAGCACCGGCAGCACGCAGGGCATCAGGTTCAGGATCAACCCGCCCAGCAGGGCGACGCCCAGCATGGCCAGCAGCCCCGTCGGAGCCGCCCCGGCACGGCCGCCCAGCCCGGCCGCGGCGGTCGCCGGAGCCTCCGCCGACCGGTTGCCGTCCACCACCGTCAGCGTCATCGCCCGTCCGGCGAGGTCAAGGCCGGGCTGCGGGTCGGTCGCGTCCATCCGCAGGATCGCGCGCCGGTCGCCGTCGAGGAACTGGCTCTTGGGCGCGGCGAAGGTCACCGGCGGGTCGGTTTCCACGAACACGTCGGGGGCGACCATCGACTCGCGGGCCGTCACCTCGACCTCCAGCACGGCGCCCTGGCCGCGCACCGCCGTGACGGTCAGGCCGGACGCCCGCCCGTCACCGGGGACCAGGGACTGGGCACGGGCGATGTCGTTGGCCGACGGTCCGGGCGTCGCCGGCCCCTCAGGGATGGACAGGGACAGCGCCACCATCTCCGGAACGCAGATGGTCGAGCAGACCAGCAGCTCCGCCTTCAGCGCGAGGTCGAGCGGCTTGCCCGGTTCCGCCGGGGTGGCGGCGATGGGGAACAGCACCTCCGCGTCGTAGCCCGCCGTCTCGAAGCCCAGGACGGTGAAGCGGTGCGGGGCCGGGTAGATCAGTTCCGTCGCCTTGAGGTTCCGCGACTCCGACCAGTCCAGCCGCGGCGCGAAACCGGCGTCGCCGGGGGTGCGCCAATAGGTCTTCCAGCCGGGCTCCAGCCGGACTTCCAGCCCCAGGGGGATTTTGGCGAGGTCGCCCGCCCCCTGAACCGACGCGACGAGCCGGGCCTCCACCGGGCCGGACTTGACCCAGGAGCCGGTCTCCGCCCTCCCCATTCCGGGTGCGGCCAAGGCCAGGACGGCGAGCAGGAACGGAACAAACCTTTTCATCGCACCGACTGTTCTCATATCAAGACGCAGCGGGCCGCCCATCGGCCGCGGCTGTATATGGATGACAAAGCTTGGCCCGTGCTGTCACACTCGGGCGAAGACGGCTTCGGGTGGCCGCCCAGCGGTCCGCCCGTCCCCCGACACAAGGATAGCGCCCATGCCGCACCTGACCAAGTCCTCGGACTATCTGACCGGCCAGTTGCTGATCGCCATGCCGGGCATGACGGACCCGCGTTTTCAGCGGACCGTCATCTACATGTGCGCCCATAACGACGACGGCGCCATGGGCCTCGTCGTCAATCGCCTGTTCGGATCGGTCACCTTCGAGGATTTGCTGGAACAGCTCGAGATCGAAATCCAGGAGCCGATCGCCAACATGCCCGTTCATTATGGCGGCCCTGTGGAATCCGGGCGCGGATTCGTCCTGCATTCAACCGACTATGTACGGGACGGCACGCTGGTGGTGGACGACGAGGTGGCGCTGACCGCGACCATCGATATCCTGCGCGCGATTTCCGAAGACCGCGGACCGCGCCGCAACCTCCTGCTGCTCGGCTACGCCGGCTGGGGACCGGGGCAATTGGACGCGGAGATCCAGGCGAACGGCTGGCTGAACGTGCCCTGCGACGAGACGCTGCTGTTCGATCCCGAACTGGACACCAAGTGGGAACGCTCCATCGCCAAGCTCGGCGTCAGCCTGTCCATGCTGTCGGCGGAGGCCGGGCACGCCTGACGGCGCCCCCTCCTGATCAAGAGTACGACCCGCCGCACCGCAAGCGGCGGGATCTCATGTCAGAACTTGTGATTCACGCACCCTTGCTGGCGATCGCCAAGGCAAGGCCGCGGGCCTGCATCAGCTCGCTGCACCGTTCGACCAGCTCGTCACCGGCGTAGACCGCCCAGCCGCTCTGGAAACCAGACGCCTCATAGCGCAGATCGACACGGCGTCCGTCCAGTTCGACGGCATAGGTCAGGGAATCTTCTTTCGTCCAAGTAGGGTTCAGCGACATATCCGCCTCGCTCAATGGGAAGGACATGCCGTCAGCCTGCGCCCGCTCCCTTAACCGCGGGTTAAGCCGACCAGGACAAGAGCTTGGGAAATGGGAGCGGCGCACCCCGACCGGACGGGCTAGCCCCGCCACTCCTCGCGCAGGATGGCGTAGAGGACATGGTCCCGCCACACCCCGTCGATGCGCAGGTAACCGCGCGCATAGCCTTCGTGAGTGAAGCCGACCTTTTCCAACAGGCCGCGGCTGGGCGCGTTGGTCGGCAGACAGGCCGCCTCGACCCGGTGCAGCCCCAATTGCCCGAAGGCGAAATCCAGAACCAGCCGGGTGGCACCGGACATGTAGCCGTTGCGCGCGTAGGGTTGCCCCACCCAGTAGCCGAGCGTCGCCATCTGGGCCACGCCGCGCCGCAGGTTGGTCAGGCCCAGCCCGCCGACCAGCCGGTCGGTCGCCCGGTCGTAGACAAGGAAGCTGTAGCCCTGGTCGTCGCGCCATTCCTGCGCCTGCCGCCGCAGCCGGCGCCCGAAGGCGGCGCGGGTCAGGGCGTCCGCCGGCCAGGTCGGCTCCCAGGGGGTCAGGAAGGCGCGGGAGTCCGCCCGCAGGTCGGCCCATTCCCGCCAGTCCCGCGGCAGCGGCGGGCGGATGTAGCAGATCGGCCCGTCGAGGCGGACCGCCGGCGGGCTGATGAGACCACCGCCGAGCAGGCGGATCATGCTGCCCCTCCCACCCTGGCGCGTCCCTTACCGGAACCGCGCGGCGATGCGGTCATACTCCTCCAGCCGTCCGATCGGGCCGAGCGCGGCGACGGTGGGGCGGCTCTCGCGCAGGCGCCGGGCGACGCGGACGATGGACTCGCGGTCGACCGCCCCGATCTTCTCGACGATCTCCTCCACCGGCACCGGGCGCCCGTAGACTAGAAGCTGCTGGCCGAGCTGCTCGCAGCGCGACATGGAGCTTTCCAGCGCCATCAGCGTCCCGGCGCGGAGCTGGGCGGCGGCGCGGGCCACCTCCTCCTCGGTCACGTCCTCGGTCACCCGCATCAGCTCGTCGCAGACGACCGGGACCAGCTCCGCCACCTCGTCCTCGCCGGTGCCGGCGTAGACGCCGAACAGCCCGCCGTCGCGGTAGGCGCCGGAGAAGGTGTAGATGGAATAGACCAGCCCGCGCTTCTCCCGCACCTCCTGGAAGAGACGGGAGGACATGCCGCCGCCGAGCAGCGTCGACATCACCGAATGGGCGTAATAGTCCGGGTCGTGCACCCCCACCCCGTCGAAGCCGAGGACGAGGTGCATCTGCTCCAGGTCCCGCGCCTCGCGGAAGTCGCCCCCGGCGTAGCACGCGTCCTCGGATTCCGGCGCCGGGCGGGAGGACAAACCGTCGAAAGCCGATAGAGCCATGTCGACGAGCCGGTCGTGCTCCAGCCGCCCGGCGGCGGCCAGGACGATGCCCGGAGCGCCGTAATGGCCGTCGATGTAATCGACCAGCGCCGGGCGCGACAGGGCGCCGACGATCTCCGCCGACCCCAGGACGGGGCGCCCCAGCGCCTGCCCCGGATAGGCGGTGGACTGGAAATGGTCGAAGATGATGTCGTCGGGAGTGTCGGCGGACTGGCCGATCTCCTGAAGCACCACCGTGCGCTCCCGCACCAGCTCCTCGCTGTCGAGGACGGAGTTCTGGAGCATGTCGGCGATGAGGTCGAGCGCCAGCGCCGTGTCGTCGTGCAGGACCTTGGCGTAATAGGCCGTCTGCTCGCGCGTCGTGTAGGCGTTGAGCTGGCCGCCGACATTCTCGATCTCTTCGGAGATGCGGAAGGCGGAGCGCCGCTCGGTGCCCTTGAACAGCATGTGCTCGACGAGATGCGCCACGCCGTTGACGCTCGCGGACTCGTTGCGCGTGCCGACCCCGACCCAGCAGCCGAGCGAGACCGACTGCACGCCGGGCATCGTGTCGGTGGCGACGCGCAGCCCGTTCGGCAGCGTGGTCACGCGGATGCTCATGCGGCCTCCTTGGCGGCGCGGGCGCGGGCGACGACGAACTCCTGGACCGCCGCCACGTCGTTGGGCAGATCGGACAGCCGCTCCTCCCGCTCGTAGAGATCGGCCAGGCGCGGCGGCAGGACGGGGCGCCGGCCCGTCGCCGTCTCCACCGCGTCGGGGAACTTGGCCGGATGGGCGGTCGCCATCACCACCACCGGAACCGACGGATCGACCGGGGCGGTCGCCGCCGAATGGATGCCGACGGCGGTGTGCGGATCGACCTGATAGCCGCCGGTCTTCTCCCAGACCTCCTTGATGACGTCCATGGTCCGGGCGTCGTCGGCGCGGCCCGCGGCGAAGATTGCGTGCGCCTCAGCCAACTGCGCGTCGGTGACGGCGAATTTGCCCTCCGCGCGGAAGCCGTCCATGGCGGCCTGCACGGCGGCGCCGTCGCGGCCCAGCAGGTCGAACAGCAGCCGCTCGAAGTTGGAGGAGATCTGGATGTCCATGCTGGGACTCAATGTGGGCACGACCGGAGCCGCCGACATGGTGCCGCTGGCAAAAAAGCGGGCCAGGATGTCGTTGGCGTTGGATCCCACGACCAACCGCTCCACCGGCAGGCCCATCGCCCGCGCGCCGTAGGCGGCGTAGACGTTGCCGAAATTGCCGGTGGGCACGGTGAAGGCCACCTTGCGGTCGGGCGCGCCCAGGGCCACCGCGGCGGCGAAGTAATAGACGATCTGGGCCATGATGCGCGCCCAGTTGATCGAGTTCACCGCCGACAGGCCCATCTTGTCGCGGAAGGCCATGTCGTTGAACAGCGCCTTCACCAGGTCCTGGCAGTCGTCGAAGGTGCCGTGCAGCGCGATGTTGTGCACGTTGTCCGAGAGGACGCTGGTCATCTGGCGGCGCTGCACCTCCGACGTGCGGCCCTTCGGGTGCAGGATGAAGATGTCCACGTTCTGGCGGTCGCGGCAGGCCTCGATGGCGGCGGAGCCGGTGTCGCCCGAGGTCGCGCCGACGATGGTCACCCGCTCGCCGCGCTTGGCCAGCACATGGTCGAACAGACGGCCGAGCAGCTGCAGCGCCACGTCCTTGAAGGCCAGCGTCGGGCCGTGGAACAGCTCCATCACCCAGGTGCGCTGGTCGAGCTGCACCAGCGGCACAACCGCAGTGTGGTCGAAGCTGGCGTAGGCGTCCTTCACAATGGCGCGGAAATCGTCCTCGGCGATGGCCCCGCCCAGGAAGGGCAGCATGACGCGCACGGCGATCTCACTGTAGGGAAGGCCGCGCATCGCGCGGATCTCGTCAGCCGAGAACTGCGGCCAGCTTTCCGGGACATAGAGGCCGCCGTCACGCGCGAGACCGGCCAGAAGGACTTCCTCGAAACCCAGGACCGGGGCCTGGCCCCGCGTGCTGACGTACTTCAACGCACACTCTCCGACGCCTGAAGGTGGCCGACGCTGTGGCGGGCCGGCGACTCTTGTGGAACGGGCATAGTTAGCGCCCTCCCACACGCGGTGCAAGCGGCGGGTTCCAGGTGCGTTGCAAACAGAACCCCCTCCCCCGGGACGGGGGAGGGGATTGTAGCCGGCCGGTCAGGCGCCGGTGTGGACGTCCAGCGGGTCGTGGTGCAGCGCCGAGGCATCGTGCGCGGCGTCGACCGGCGGAAGCTCCACCGTCTGGGCGGCGAGCGCGGCGGCCACCGACGCGGCGGTGCTGTGGTCCGCCACCTGCGGCTGGGTCACCGTGTGGGACAGGACGTTGATGTCGCCCTCACCCAGCGCCTGGGCTTTCGCCGGCGCCCAGGCGGCCTTGGCCGGGCTGCCGCCACCGTCGAACAGGCCTTCCTTGATGGCGTTGTACTTGGTCTGGTCGACCGTCTGCCAATCGTCCTTCAGGATGCCACCGGTGTCGCCCGAGTTCGGGTTCCACGACCAGTAGGTCCAGCTCGCCCCTTCCTTGCCGGCGCCCAAGTCGTTGGTGCCGTTGCCGTCCAGGTCGCCGTTCATGTAGTCGATCAGCTTGGCCATGTAGGCTTTGTCCTGATCGGTCTCCAGCTTGCCGCCGAACTCGCCGACCAGCACGGGCGCCTTGTCGTCCTTCAGCAGCCAGCCCCAATTGTCGGTGTACTGGCCCGGCAGGTTGTTCGGGTAGTCGCTGGCCTTGAACCACTCCATCTCATGGATGGACGGGCCGTAGGAGTGGACCGAGTAGACCAGCTTGCCCGGATTGTCGAATTCGATCGGGCGGTCCTTGGCGCCGCGCAGGTTGCCGCCCCACCACTCCCACTGGTTCTCGTGAATCTCGACGCCCTCGACCAGCAGCAGCCAGTCCTTGTTCACGGACTGGATCTCGTTGCCGATGCGCTCCGCGGCCCAGGCCCAGTCGGTGGCCTTGTCGCCGCCACCCCAGGTCGCCTGACCGTGCGGCTCGTTGTGCAGGTCGGCACCGACCACCGTGTCGTTGCCCTTGTAGCGCTCGGCCAGCATCTTCCAGTTTTCGATCATCTTCGACTCCGGGTACTTGTCGTCGTACCACAGGCCGTTCTCGTTGGCCGACGCACCGTCGCTGGAGCGGTGGTGGTCCAGGATGACCTTCATGCCGATACGCCCGGCGTAGTCGATCACCTTGTCCATGACCTCAAGCGGGGACTTGTTCGCGAGGTCGGGATTCTTGGAGGTGTCGATGCCCGTCGCCCGGTCGGCGTCCAGCGCCGCGTCGCTCCACGGCAGGCGGATGGTGTTGAAGCCCATCTCTTTCATCTGCTCCATCATTCCCCAGTACCCGCGCATGTCCATGCCGTTGGGGTTGAAGACGAAGCCCTCGCCGCCGAACCAATTGACGCCCGTCAGCTTGACGTTCTGACCCGACGAATCGACGATCTGGTTGCCGTCCGTGTGCAGGAAGCCCTTGGCGATGCCCATTGTTCTCAGCCCTCGTTGCCATTCGCGTTGGGCCGGAGGCTGGCGGTTTATGGTTAACGAAATATTGCCAGGAATGTTGCTTAATTCCGGCAATCCAAGACATGTGTGACTATGTCCGGAAGAGCGGATTTTGAGGATATTTGAGGCAATGAAGATACGTCGAGTACTTGCGCTGCTTTGAAGGTGTTTTTCTGATTGATCGCTTGATGGCTCGGGGCGGCGCGCTGGAACGAAGGAGGGTTAGCGGCCAGCCTTTTGCGTTCGAAGGATTTTTCTGAATTTTCCGCAGCAGCGAACGTGCGTCGGTGAAACCCGCTCCCCCACCCCTGTCTCTTATACACATCTGACGCTGCCGACGATTATAC
>NZ_JAUQTX010000294.1:0-7357 GCF_059803775.1 Azospirillum sp. UFLA03-27
GTTATAGTCTCGTGGGCTCGGAGATGTGTATAAGAGACAGCCCCAGACGCGAGCGCGGACGCGGGTCACGCCCGCGGGGACGGTCCACGAGTAGGAGCCGGCGGCATTCCACACCTGAGAGTTACTCGGTGCGCCGACGGATGCGGGGTTGAGGATCTGAAAGGCGGTGCCGTCATGGGCCAGTAGGGCGATCTGTCCGGCCACGAGGTCTCCGGCCCGCAGAGCGCCGCCGCCGGCCCGCAGGATGCTGGCCGCCGTCAACCCGTCCACGGCGAGGGTGCTCGCTGTGGTGTTGGTGTTGGCGACCTTGAGCCGGACGATCATGCCGGCGCGATACGCCGGCCAGGGGGGCGTGAAGCTGCACGCGTAGGCGTTGGCCGTGCCGGCGTCGGTCGCGTAGGGGGTCAGAGCGATGGCTGCGCGCAACCCAGTCTCCAGCGCCTCGATATCCCCATCATCGATGGCGTTGGTGGCAGCCACGTCAGCGATAAGCTGGCCGAGCACGGCGGCCCCGGCAGTGCCCTGGCGGATTGCCTTGTTGACCTGCGCGGCGTTGGCGATCCCGTTCTGGAAGCCGTCCTCCAACCCGCCGCCGGAGCCCAGCGCCGTCACCCAATCCGGTTGAGACGTGACGAGAGAGCCCGCCGTCCCGGCGAACGGCAGAAAGTCATTCGTAGCCATGTGATTCCTCTCAGGCAGACGTTGCGGCGCCCCAGGCGCCAGAGCCGAAGCCGTCGATGCTTCCGTTCTGCGCGCCGAACCCGAAATACGGGGCGTTCGGCACGGTGGGCGTGTAGTAGTTGTTGACCCTCACGCCCGCAGGCTTCACGTCCAGGTAGCCGCCGCGGAACAGCGCCAGCGTCACCGCATCGGGCAGCGGCCCGAGCAGCGCGTATTCCATCGTCATGTTCTGGTTGTCCTGGATCAGGACGCGATAGCCAGTTCCCGCGAAGGCCGTGTCCCAGACCGCGTAGGCGCCGGGGATCGTGCCATCCCAGTTGTTCGCGGCGATGCGCGCGCGGATCAGGGTCCGATAGCTGTCGTCCGGCAGCGTGACGAGTTGGGTGGTCGGCTCTCCGGGTCGCCACCACACCCCCTCGCCGAAGCCTAAGCCAGCCACACCGAAGCTGAAGTAGACCCCCGTCAGAGGCGTGGAGAGGCTCCGGCTCGCCCCGACCCACAGCCCGATCGTGTCGAGCTGTGCGCCAACGGCCCGGTCCAGGTCGAAGCGGTCGAGCAGGCCGTACAGCAGGGATTGCCCGTCCGTGAGCGGCTGGAGAAGCGCAGTCATCACCGCGACGAAGGTCGGCTGGCTGGCGTGCTCGCTGGTGATGAGGCCCAGATAATCGGCGATTGCCGTCCCGAAGGGCGGAGGCTGAACTGGCGCGACCGGGGCGCCAAGCCATTCAGGCAGGTAATCCGTGATGCTCTGGAGCGCAGCCTCCACCGCATCCAGGTCGGCCTGCATCGCGGCGGAAATCGGCTGGCCGTCGTCGGCCGACGGGATCGTCACCGGTCCGGCACCGGGGTAGAGATCAGGCTGGCCGACATAGAGCCCCAGCGCGTTGATGACGGCCTTGAGCGAGGCTTGCGCGCCGTCCACGCGCTCCTGAAGGGTGGGGTTCGCCATGCCGTCACTCCACCGTCAGCGTGATCTGGTCCGCCGCTGTCTGAGCCACCGCGTTGAAGGCGACCGGCACATTCGCGGCGCCGACCGGGTCCGGCGCGGCGCCCACCGTGATCGCCGTCACCTCGTAAGTGGCTGACATGGCGTCGAGCTGGGCTTGCGTGACACTGGAGCCGGTGGCGGACGAGACCGCGGTGAGCGCCGCCGTGCCGGACAGGTTGGCCGCCGCCCAGAGCCGCCCGAAGAAGACCGTCCCGCCGATGGCCGTTCCGCTGATTTCCTGTACCAGCGCGGCGACGATGTAGCCGCCGGTCACGCTGTTGTAGCCGGGCAATGCCGTGATGGTGACGGCGGCGTAGACCTGCGTGTAGTCCAGGACGTCGTACCGGATCGTGATCGGGACGCCCGAGGCGTCCGTGACCACCACGGAGGTTCCGCCGTGCGTGCCGGTGCCGGGCGACTTCTTCGCGGCGATGGCCGCGGCGATGTCGGCGGGAGAACCGCCCTCCACCACGACGCAGATCGAATGGCCGGGAATGCCGTTCCCGTCCGTCGTGCCGGTGTCGTTCTCGT
Organism: Azospirillum sp. UFLA03-27; assembly: GCF_059803775.1. NCBI lineage: Bacteria > Pseudomonadati > Pseudomonadota > Alphaproteobacteria > Rhodospirillales > Azospirillaceae > Azospirillum > Azospirillum sp. UFLA03-27. The sequence continues at coordinate 2,201 of NZ_JAUQTX010000294.1, forward strand.
AAAGCGCGGTCCGCGTCACGCCCGGCACATTGGCAACGGTGCCATAGATCGCCTCCAGCGGGGTTTCCGCGGCGAGCGAGGTGGACCGGGCCTGCCGCTGGCGCAGCGCGGCGTCGCTCTCCACCGGCCGGCCGACCGACGCCGGGGCGGCGTTGGTGACGCTCTGCCATCCGCGTTGCGGGGTCAGGATCTCGGTCAGGGTGCCCGCCTCCGCCGCGATGGCGCCGACCGTTGTGCAGGTCGCGCCCACCGTCACCTCGCCTTCCGGCGGGATCGTGACGGATGGGGGCAGCAGCCATTGCGTGCCCAGCGATTGGCTATCCCCGACGATGCCGTTACTGATGATCGCGCCGGCCTGCCCGGTCAGCGTCACCGCCGCGGCGCTGTAGGTCGCGGGCTCGCGGGCGATGCCGTTGACCTTCACGGCGTAGCTCAGCCCAACGCCCTGCGCGGTGGCTGGCGAGAAGTTGTTGTAGGCCGCGATCGTGGCGCTGTTGGCGTCGTGGATCCCCCGGGCGAAGATCGCCAACATCTGGCCGTCCTGGCTGTCCGGCGCGAGGTAGGAGTCGCTGCCGTAGATCGCCCGGAAGCTGGCCTGGAGGCTGGCGTAGATGTCCGCATATGATGGCGCGGCGATGCCGCTGGCACTGACCGTTGCGGCCAGCGTCGGGAGGGGATAGGTCGTCATCGGGGCGTCACCGTCGATAGGGTGATGTCGACTGCCGTCTGCCCGTAGATCGTGGCGACGGTGGCGGAGACGGACAGGCCGCGGGTCGCGCGGTCCAGGTCGCTGGAGTAGGCGACCAGCTCCGTCACGCCGGGGGTCTCAAGGATGCGGGTCCGAACGGCGGTGTCGTAGGTCGGTGCGGTGCCTGTCCCTAGGATTTCCGTCGCGTAGGGCGTGCCCTCCGTGACGTCCAAGAACCACTCGCCGGTCAGCAACAGCAGGCGCGTCCGGATGGCCTGGGCGACCGCCGCAGCATTGTCGACGTGGAAGGCCGTGGCGCCGGAACAGAACGTGCTGTCTCCGGCGCTGGTCAGGGCTCGGTAGCGCATGGGTCAGGTCCCCGTTGGCGCGGCGGTGCTGCCGCTTCCCGGCTCGACGCCGCCGTGGACGTGGTGCTGCAGGCTGACCGACGAGCCGCCCGCGCCGGCGATCACGTCGCCCGTGGCCTGGACCGTCCCGGCGATCGTGCAGGGGTTGGACGCCCCGCCCTCGTTCAGCACGGCCAGCCGGCCCGAGACGCTGACGACAGGGCTGTCCAGGACGATGCCGACCGGCGCCTTGACCGTGACCACCTGCCCGCCGGCCACCTCGACGTAGGTCTCGCCGTCATCGCTGCGGAGCTGGGCGGAATCGGTCGAGACGCCGCCGATCACATTGGGCTGGCTCCAGACCTTGGGAATCACGAAGCCGTCGGACAGGTCGTGCATCCGCAGCTCCGCCTGCGCCTGCACGCCGCCGCTCGACCACCACGCGTCGACGCAGCGGTCAGCGATCACGACCAGCACCTCGTCGCCCTCGGCGACCGGGAACGTCAGCGTGAAGCCGCCGCCGCTGGGGAAGTGCACCGGGCAGTCGAGCAGCAGCGGCAGGGCGACCCAGTGCCATGCGCCCGTCTGGTCCCTGACCTGCCGCTGGATGGCCGGCTGCACCACGGCGGTCATCTCGTCGGGGTCGAAGCTCTGGACGATGCCGGGGAATGCCGTGCTAATGCGACCCTGCAGCCCGTCCATGGCCGCGCGCAGGGCTTCCTGGCCGTCGTCCAGCCTCTCGCGTGGGTCCATGCGTCACCTCTGGGGTTGTGCTATTCTCCCCCGGCTCGCGCTTCGGGAGGGGGAGAAGATGCGTATCGTCATGACCGCGGCCGCCATCGCTGCGGCAATCGTTGCGCCCGCGCAGGCTCAGCAGCCTGGAGAGCGGTTTCCGGTCGTGTCGGTTGGGCTCGTCGTCGGGCCGGGCGCTCCGGTCGTGCCGGGGGGCATCGTCTGCCCCGACTACGCGACCGTCTCGGCGCTGTACCAGCATTACAACCGGGCATGGCGCGACGGCATGAGGGAGGCCCAGACGCCGGGGGCGACCATGCTCTATGGGCGGGTCGACAAGCCGCGCCCGGCGGACTACGGGTGCCGCGTCGCCAAGCCCGGCACCAAGGCGACGGCCTACTGGCCGCCCGGCGTTCCGGTCATGGTCGTAGAGTATCAGGCGGCCGGAAAGACCGTGACCGGCGCCACGATGCCGTCGCTGTGGGCCAAAGAGCAGTGATCACGTCGGGCCGCCGGCCCAATACGGCTTAACCTGCTGGCCGGCGGGGGCCGACCGGTCCACTGCAAGGCACGTCAGGGTCGAGTACCAGGGGGCGCCCCGGCTGTCTCCGACGAACTCGTGCACCAGCACCTTGTAAAGCCCGTCATCGGCGATCTTGGCCGTGAAGCCCGGAACTCCCTCCAGCCGGCCCGGCGTGGTGGCGGGGGCTGGGCTGAGTCCCTGATTGATCGAGCGGTTGTCGATCTGGACGAGGCCCCCAACCTGGATTTTGGGGTTGAGCAGCGCCGTCACCTCGATCCCGCCGGGCGTCTGCTGCGGATAGCCGATCAGGCCCGTCGCTGCCGTGAGCACCGCCACCTCCCCGGCCCGGTAGCCGGTCTGCGGCACCAGGACGAGTTGGCCGTTTTGGATGCTCCAGCTCTGGCGCGTCGTCTCCCCCAGCCTGCGCATGTAGTCCCGTGCCATCCCGAACATGACCTTGCCCCGAGACAGCGCCGTGGGCGGCAGGTCGGTCACATAGCCGGCCTCCAGGCCCATCGCCTTTGACAGTGCGCCGAACTGGTCGGCAGCGGTCGAGCCCGCGGCAAGGCTGGTGTTGACCACGCTGTTGACGTAGGCCGCGTCACCGTCGGCCGCGAAGATGTCCAGGTAGCTGTCCACCGGGTTCTCGTGGCCGGTCATGATCTGCTTGATCTCGCCCGAGAAGACCACCCCATAGGGGCCGTTCTCGTAGCCGGCCTGGAGCGTCACCCGCTGGAACTCGCCGCGGACCTTGCGCACCGTGTCGGCGGACAGGTTGTAGACCCGGATAAACGCCGTGCCGGGCGTCTCGATGTCGCTCTGGTTGACCTTGAAGACGATCCGCAGCGCCGAGAGGTCGAGCCCACTCCCCGGCGTGGCCTGCCCCGCCCCCGGCTGAACGGTCGTGGTCGAGCCGGTAGCCGGGCTGGCGGTGCTGGCCTGCGCCGCCGTCGGCGGGTTGAAGACGACGAGCCCGATCTTGCGACCAAACAGCGTCTCGGATTGCGCTTCCGCCATGCTGCCCTCACGGCTGGATGAAGAAGAGGCGACCCGTGATCCCGAGTGTTTCGTAGCTGGGAACGAGGTCTGGATTGTTGTCGCTCTGCACCAGCACCGCCGCGCCCTCACCCCCGATCAGGAGATAGCCGACCTGCTCCAAGAGGTTTCCGCCGGTGACCAGCGGCACGCCCTGGACCAGCCCGACGCCGTTCTGGTCGGCGATGTCCATGACCCACGCCGCCGCCGCCGCGTTCCAGTTCAGCGAGAGTTGGTAGAGCGTGGCGCCCAGCATAATGGTCATCCGCTGCGCCTGCGGGCTGGTCGGTATCTCGTAGGCGGTCGGCATCAGTAGATCCCCGGCAGGGCCGCGGTGGCGGCTGGCGCATTGAGGTTCTGGGCCGGCTGGAGCGCCGCGTTGCCCTTGTCGACGGGCGCCGCGGTCGCCTCCGGGGCCTTCTGCGCCGCCGGCGGGGCGACGCTGACGACCTGCGTCCGTGCGAACAGCACCTCGCGGAACTCGGCGACGATCTGCAGGACGTTCTCGGTCTTCTCGTCCGTCGTCACCGACAGCGATTCCAGGAGCATGGCCCCATAAATGCGCTTCCCGGTGACGACGCTGACGACCTGTCGCGTTTCCTGAAGGCTGCGCAGCGTGGCGTACAGGCCGGTCAGGTAGGACGGGTCCGGCGGCATCGGGAGGAGCTTGGCGACCAAGGGCGCGGCTCCGGCATAACTCCAGGCGCCGCGGATGCGCAGCCGGGCCGGCAGCTTGAAGGCGTGATCGGTGATCGCCGCCCCGGTCTCCACCGGATGGTCGGTCAGCCGGAGCTGGTCGAGGTGGGACTCCTCGACCACCACTTGCGGGGTCAGCGCCTCAGTGACGACGCGGCCGTTCTGGTCGCGCCGCGGCTTGCCCCGCGCGTCCGTGGGCTGCCAGAGTATTTTCCGCCGCGGGCTGGTGCTCCAGATGGCCTGCAGCGCCGCCCCGCCGATCGCGCCGACGGCGCCCAGGCCCAGCGCCGGGATGTTCATCGCGTCACCTCACGGCTGATGCCAGATTGCGGGCCAAGTCCCCGTTCGCGCGGGTCTGCGCATCGCCGACCGCCTGCCCCGCCGCCGCCGGGTCGGCCGACCCGGTGATGGTGACGGTGTTGGTCTGGTTGACCGTGACCGGCGCAGCCCCTCCGCCGCCGCCCTGGACGACCTGCGCCGGGGTTTCCGGCCGGACCTGCGACAACCAGTGCTGGCTGTAGGCCAACCGGCGCGGGATGTCGTCAAAGCCGCCGCGCTCGTAATGGCGCGTCACGACGTCGGCGGCGCGCTGGAGCGTGTCGGAGCCGCGAAGGAGAGCCCCCGCGACCCGCTCGTTGCCCTGCGTCAGCTCGTGCTGGACGAAGGCCAGTTGCTCGTCCAGCGAGGCGTCGCGGACTTTCTTTCCGTACAGCCGCTCGAACTCGTCGAGCCGGTCGCCCCGCCACTGCGCGATGCCGTGCGCACCCCGGCCGCCTCCCTTCGGGTTGTAGGCCCGCGGGTCGAAGTTGGACTCGCCCTGGAGCGCGCCGGCGATGGCCGCCGCCTGCTCCTTTGTCCAGCCCTGCGCCATAAAGTAGTTCGTGACCTTCTGGCCGGTCGTCTCGGTCTCGGCGCGTGTTGGCGCCGACCGGGCAAGCGGCGGGGGCGTCTCCGGCGGCGGAGCCGGGTCGGCGTCGACCCCGTAGGCGCGGGGGTTGGCCTTGAACTTCCGAACCTCGTCGTCCTCCCCGGCGTTGGCGTCGGACGGGTCCAGCGTCGCCGCCACGCCGCCGATCACGGGGATGCGCCGGATCAGGCCTGTCTCTTATACACATCTCCGAGCCCACGAGACTATA